>NZ_JAAGPM010000041.1:0-233 GCF_017104865.1 Burkholderia sp. Ac-20349 | reverse complement strand
AAAAAAAAAAAAAAAAAAAAAAAAAAAAAAAACTGTCTCCATCATTCTATATGCCGACGCTAGTATTATTATCAACGCTACACCCCGCTCTTACCGTGATTTTCACACTCATACTCATATGTGCTATACACCTCCCATCTCAGACATTCCTAGCACATACTTATGCATACTGTAGCGTGGTGTACACTTCAGCCGACTATTGTTCTCCTTAACCACGCTCTGTCCACTTCCAT
>NZ_JAAGPM010000040.1:0-57846 GCF_017104865.1 Burkholderia sp. Ac-20349 | reverse complement strand
TACGGTTTTGCATGGTGTTCTCCCGGTACATCGGACATGGCGTGGTGCCGAACGGCGGTCGTTGCCGCGTTGCCGGCACATGAGAAGGCGGGGCGTGGTGTGTGCGATCCGGTCGACGTCATCGCGGGCGCGGTGCCGGAAGCGGCCGACGCGGCGGCCGGGGCGGGCGTGGCCGCTTGGGCGGCCGAGACGACGGCGGCAAGCAGCCAGCCGAGGAGGAAATGTCGCATGGAGTTGGCATGCGGGCGCGCATCGGCGCGCGGCCCGCCGGGCTGAACGATGGACGGAAGTTAACATGATCGCGAGCGGAACCGAATAGTTCCGTCGACAATCATTCGAATCGGGCATACACGACGCGCTGCGGGCGATTGCGGCGCGTTTGCGCAGTCATGTGTCCGACGTGGACTGTAGGCAGTCAGACAGGTGGGAGCGTTTCAAGTACCGAAATGTAGGGTTTTTGTAATGCCCGCCTGTCGGTAACGGTGAGCGACGTACCCATCGCATCGGAATAATTAATCTGGAATCCTGCTGAATTACGCATGTCCGTCGTGAAAAGCCGGCAGAACGTGCTCTGCGATTTCTTCGATGGCTTCGCGCACGGGCCGGTCAGAGCCCGGATTCAGCGTGACGTGATGCGTGCCCGCCGCACGCATGTCCTGCAGGATGTCGATCAATGCGTGGCGTCCGGTTGCATAGCCGAGCGGCAACGCGGTGGCCGGCGCATCGGGATCCGCGGCGAGGTCGAGCCGCATCGACACGCCGAATGCGCGAAAGGCCGGCGACGCGAGCCGGTCGACCGCCGCGCGCCACATCGAATAGCGTGCGCGCTGCGTGTCCGGATCGCGGTGGTACGTCATCCAGCCGATCGAGTGACGCGCGATCCAGTCGACGCTTTGGCCGCCCGAGCCGACTGCCAGCATCGGCACCGCGTCGGCGCCGCGCGGCAGCAGCGTGAATTCGGGCGCATCGGGCGGCGCTTCGTCGGGGAGGACGCGCGACGGCACGCCGAGCGCGGCCGCGACGACGTCCCAGTGCGCGCGGTAGCGGTCGCGCCGCGTCTCCGCATCGACGCCGAACGCCGCATATTCGGGTGGCCGGTCGCCGGAGCCGAGCCCGAGGATGAAGCGTCCGTCCGACAGCGTCGCGACCGACAGCGCGCCTTTCGCGATATGCAGCGGATGACGCAGCGGCAGCACGATCGCGCCGCTGGCGAGCGCGATCCGGCGCGTGCGTGACGCCAGTGCGCCGAGCAGGACCCACGGGTCGAGGTGGCCGACCGGGTCGGGGTAGTCGGCGCTGTTCAGCGGCACGTCGCGAATCCACAGCGCGCGAAAGCCGAGCGTGTCGGCCAGCGCCGCGAGTTCGAGCTGCTCGTCGAAGTCGGCGACGATATGGCCGGTGCGAAGCAGTGGAAGCGTGAGGCCGATCGACAACCGTCCGTCCGAAAAGACGCGATGCGCGACATCGGGTTGGGCGGGGGCGGGCGTGGTCATGGGGAATCCTTGGCGGCGGGGCAAAGCGAACGCGCGACGTGGCGTGTCCGAATGCTAGCGTGTTTGCACGCCGGCTGCGCGGCACGGGATGCGCAGTGATCGGTCGAGCGTGACCGGTTGGCGTTGAGACCACGAGGGCCATGCGGGCAGCGGGCCGGGCATAATCGGTGCCCTTCCGTCATTGAAAACAACGAATCCGGATGAACGTCCTTCAACACACGATGATCGGTCTGGCGGCGAGCGCGATGCTCTTCGCGGTCGCATCCGATGCGCTCGCGGACGACGCGGAGCGCGCCGCCATCTGCAAGACCGCCGAGGAAACGAGCTACACGGCCGACATCCGCAATTGCCTCCGGCTGAAATACGAAGCGGCCGACCAGCGGTTGAATGCCGTCTACAAGACGAAGATAGCGAGCCTGGATGAGCCGGGCAAGGCGAGGTTGCGCCACGACGAGCGCCGCTGGCTCAAGGCGCGGGATGCCGCCTGCGCCGAATCGCGGCAGCCCGATGCAGGCGGCACGCTCGGGCTCGTGGAGGTCGACAGCTGCTTCGTCGACGAAACCGAGCGTCGCGTGAAGGTGATCGAAGCCTTTCGTTGAGGTGTGTCGAGGTGGCGCGCCGGCCCCGCCGCTAGGCCACCCGCAGCGTCGTGCCGCGCAGCGTGAGGCCAAGGCGCGACGCCACGCGTTGTGACGCGAGGTTGTCGCTGTCGGTGCTGTAGAACAGCGTGCGCGTTTGAAGCGACGGCAGCCGCGACCACGCGGCGGTTACCGTCGCCGCGAGGCCGCGCCCCCGAAACGCGGGGGCCGTCGCGAGACCGAGTTCGGCACCGACGTCGGACAGCCGCGCGGCGAACGCGACCGATGCGACCTCGCCGTCGACGACGGCCGCGCACCACGGCGTCCACAGATCGGCGACGCTCCGAAACCCCATCGAGCACAGGCCTTCGGGCATCCCGTGCGTGGACAGCGCATGCAGCAGATGCCGGCCCGCATCGCTGTCGCCATCGATCAGCGCGACGCGCGCGTCGGTGTCGAAACCGAGTGCGTGCGGCAGCGCGTAGACGAAGCCGATATTCCAGTGCGAAACAGGCGCGAGCAGCGCGAGATAGCGTTCGAGATGCGCGGGGGGCGTGCGATCCGCCAACAGTGGTTCGCTGTCGGCCACGCGCGCGAGTTCGTCCGCGACAGCGGTGGGCACGTCGGCGCGTACGCCCGCCAGGTTGCCGTCCGTGGATCGGCCGAGCCAGAAGCGCGGCCCGGGCGAGCAGTCGGGATCGTTCTCGCGTTCGATCCGGCGATCCGGATGCAGGCGGAACAGCGTGCGGAAGTCGATATCCAGCCAGTCGTGTGTGTCAGGCATGCGTCGGGTAGGAGGCTCCGGTCAGGTGGCGGCGAGCTGCGCGCGGAATGCCAGGGCGGGCCTGCGCATCCATTCGTGCGCGCGCCGCACTGTGGGGCGATTGTAAGCCGATCGACGATCGCGCGCAGATGCAACGCCGTGACGTCGGCACCGGCCGGGCCGGGCCGGCGTGACGGCCGGCCCGGCCGACGGCTGCCGGTCCGGCAGGCGTTTCAGTTTCGAAACGTTCGCGCTGCTTGTCGGTGCGCGATTCGCGTCGCTGGCCCCGTTTCGGCCCGCGCGGCCTTGTGGCATGAAGCATGGTGCGCTCCTTGCATATCTGTGCAGGCCGTGAGCGCGGTCGCGGACGCAGTTGGTCCGGCAATCGCTTCAGTGGGTCGGACGTATCGGAGACGGGGACAAGAGAATGAAAACAGACCGAATCGCAACATGTCATGTTGCAAACATGAATCGCCGACCTGCCGGGTTGTTCGCTTCGCCGTTTTTCGAGGCGACGTGAGCGCGCGGCTTTCCGTTCCATCCGAGCAATCGGGTTCGTTCTGAACGACGACGTGCAGGTGTGACGCACGAGGCCGACTGGTGCCGGTCGGCCGTCGGGGATGAACCGTGAATGCCTGTGGATGGCCCGGCCCGGATCCCGGATCGTCATGCAGCCGCGCGCAACGCGAGTCGTCGCGCGGCGTAGGCGTGCGCGCCGTGCATCGCGTTGGCGCGACGGGTCCGAACCGGATCGCACCGGAAAGCCGGCAATCGATGCATTCGGCATCGCCGAACACAGGGTGTCCAGGGGAAGCGTTCGCCGGCCGTAGCAGGGCGGGCGCCGCGAAATTGTGCTGTCAGTTGATCCACTACCCCGATGGATCAATTGTTGAAGCGCCCATCGCCAAGTGGCGGATGGGCGTCTTTTTTTGTGCGCCGGTTTGCGACGCGAGCCATCGGCCCGATCGCGCGGCGTTCTGTATCATGTGCTGGCGTGCCTGGCCGCCCGTGCGGGCGCACGGCTTGCCGGCGCGCCCGATCACGCTGCCAACATGAACGACAAAGCCCTGCACGACTCTTCAACCGCCGACGTTGACCCGGCCGCGCTCGATGCGCTGCACACGTTCGTCGAGCGTCATCCGCGCCTGCTGGTGTTGACCGGCGCGGGCATCAGCACCGACTCCGGCATTCCGGGCTATCGCGACCGCAATGGCCAATGGATGCGCTCGCCGCCGATCCAGCTCCACGAATTCCTCGGCTCCGATGCCGCGCGGCGGCGCTACTGGGCGCGCAGCATGATCGGCTGGCCCGTCGTCGGCCGCGCGCAGCCGAACGGCTCGCACGTCGCGCTGGCGCGGCTCGGCGGCGCGGGGCGGATCGAGCGTCTCGTCACGCAGAACGTCGACGGCCTGCACCAGCGCGCGGGCAGCGGCGACGTGATCGAGCTGCATGGCGGCATCGACGGCGTCACGTGCCTCGGCTGCGGCGCCCATCATGCGCGCGCGACGATCCAGGTCATGCTCGAGGCCGACAATCCCGAACTGCTGGGCGCGGAAGCCGAGCCGGCTGCGGATGGCGACGCGCACCTCGAATGGGCCGCGCTCGACACGTTCCGCATCCCGGCGTGCCCCGCGTGCGGCGGGCTGCTGAAGCCGGCGGTCGTGTTCTTCGGCGAAAACGTGCCGCGCGAGCGCGTGGCGCTCGCGTCGCAGGCGCTCGACGCGGCCGATGCGCTGCTCGTCGTCGGCTCGTCGCTGATGGTGTATTCCGGCTACCGCTTCTGCGTGTGGGCGCAGGCGCAGAACAAGCCGGTCGCCGCACTCAATCTCGGCCATACGCGTGCCGATCCGATACTGACGCTGAAGGTCGAGGCGCGCTGCGCACCCGCGCTCGACGCGCTGACTGCGCGACTGGGCCTCGCGGGCCACGCACCGGAGCAGGCATCGTGACCGGTCCGACATCTTCGCCCGATCCGTCCGAGCGGCTGTCGGCGCCGGCGGCCGAACGCAATCGCGGGCCGATCCTCGACGTGTTGCGCCGCGTGCTGCCGGCGAGCGGCCGCGTGCTCGAGATCGCGAGCGGCACGGGGCAGCACGCCGTCCACTTCGCGCAGGCGCTGCCGGGCCTGCACTGGCAGCCGAGCGATCCCGATGCGCAGGCGCGGCGCTCGATCGCCGCGTGGGTTGCCCATGCGGGCCTCGCCAACGTTGCCGGGCCGCTGGCGTTCGACGTGCGCGACGCGTCGTGGCCGGTCGACGCGCTCGATGCAATCGTCTGCATCAACATGATTCACATCTCGCCGTGGGCCTGCACCGACGCGCTGTTCGCGGGCGCGTCGCGCCTGCTGCGGCCGGGCGGCGTGCTGTTCCTGTACGGGCCGTACCGCCGCGAGGGCCGGCATACGGCGCCGTCGAACGCAGCGTTCGACCTGCAGTTGCGCAGCCGCGACCCGTCGTGGGGCGTGCGCGATCTCGAGACGGTCGTCGCGCTCGGCCTCGATCGCGGGCTCGACTGCATCGAGGTGGTCGAGATGCCGGCGAACAACCTGAGCGTCGTGTTCCGGCGGCTGCCGCACGCGGAGCAATGACACGGAAGCGCGCATCGCCGCCGGGTTTCCACTATCCTTTCGCCTGTGCGCGCGACCCGGCTCGGGTCGCGCCCCGTTTTTTCCGGAGAATTGACTAATGGGCAAACAAGCAATCGGTGTGATCGGGCTCGCGGTGATGGGCCGCAATCTCGCACTCAATATCGAGAGCCGCGGTTACGCGGTGTCGGTGTACAACCGCAGCCGCGAGAAAACCGACGAACTGATCGCCGAATTCCCCGGCCGCAATCTGGTGCCGACCTATACGCTCGAGGAGTTCGTCGCGTCGCTCGAAACGCCGCGCCGGATCCTGATGATGGTGAAGGCCGGCGAAGCGACCGATGCGACGATCGCATCGCTCAAGCCGCTGCTCGAGAAGGGCGACGTGCTGATCGACGGCGGCAACACGCATTTCACCGACACGATCCGCCGTAACCAGGAGCTCGCGCAATCGGGCCTGCACTTCATCGGCACCGGCGTGTCGGGTGGCGAAGAGGGCGCGCTGCGCGGCCCGTCGATCATGCCCGGCGGCCAGCGTGACGCGTACGACCTCGTCGAGCCGATCCTCAAGCAGATCGCCGCGAAGGCGCCGTCGGACGGCGAGCCGTGCGTCGCGTACATGGGCCCGGACGGTGCGGGCCATTACGTGAAGATGGTCCACAACGGCATCGAGTACGGCGACATGCAGCTGATCGCCGAGAGCTATGCGGTGCTGAAGGACGTCGCGGGCCTGACCAACGACGAGCTCGGCGCGGTGTACACCGAATGGAATCAGGGCGAGCTCGACAGCTACCTGATGGAGATCACGTCGAAGATCTTCGGCAAGAAGGACGAGGAAACCGGCAAGCACCTCGTCGACGTGATCCTCGATCGTGCCGCGCAGAAGGGCACCGGCAAGTGGACGAGCCAGAATGCGCTGGATCTCGGCGTGCCGCTGCCGCTGATCACCGAATCGGTGTTCGCGCGCGTGCTGTCGTCGCTGAAGACCGAGCGTGTCGCGGCCAGCAAGGTCCTGTCGGGCCCGGCCGCCGCGCCGTTCGACGGCGATCGCGCTGCGTTCGTCGAAGCGGTGCGCCGCGCGCTGTACCTGAGCAAGGTGATCTCGTACGCGCAGGGCTTCGCGCAACTGCGCACGGCGTCCGAAGAGTACGGCTGGAACCTCGATCTCGGGACGATCGCGAAGATCTTCCGCGCGGGCTGCATCATCCGCGCGCGCTTCCTGCAGAAGATCACCGACGCGTACGCGAAGGATTCGGCGCTCGCGAACCTGCTGCTCGATCCGTACTTCAAGGACATCGCCGCGAATTACCAGGCGTCGCTGCGCGACGTCGTGGTCGCCGCGGTGAAGGCCGGCGTGCCGGTACCGGCGTTCGCGTCGGCGGTCGCGTACTTCGACAGCTACCGCTCCGAGCGGCTGCCGGCGAACCTCGTGCAGGCGCAGCGAGATTTCTTCGGCGCGCACACGTTCGAGCGTACTGACAAGCCGGGCAGCTTCCACGCGAACTGGTCGTAACCGGCTGGCGGGGACAGCATTGTTGCGAAAATCTATTCTTTGAGTAGGGTTTTTCGATCCCGGATGCCGACATTGTTGGCTCCGGGGAAACAGTGTTTTCGTTGTTTCATGGTTTTCCCTAGGGGACGCCGGGACTAAACTCTGTTCCATCGCTGCAGACATGGTGTGTGCGGCGGAGCAAAAAAATCCCGGAGGTAATCATGAAATCGCTGATCGCAACGTTCGCCGCAGCTGCCGTCCTCGCCGTTCCCGCCGTCTCGTTCGCCCAACAGAATGCACCCGTCACCCGTGCACAGGTGAAGGCCGATCTGGTCGCCGTGCAACAGGCCGGCTACAAGCTGGGCAGCGACCGTACGAACTACCCGGAAGGCATCCAGGCTGCTGAAGCCCGCCTGAACCCGCAACAGAACGTCGCCGCTGCCGACACGACCGGCTACGGCGCCCAACCGGCTGCCGCACAAGAATCCGGTGCGCCGGCCAAGGCCAAGACCGGCTGGCAAGTCAAGCGTATCGCTGACGACGCCCCGATCTACAAGGGTCGTTAATGGTGCGGCCGCATCGGCGGCCTGATCCGACCCTGGAAGGTCAAACAGCCCGTCGTTCCGTCATGCGGAACGACGGGCTGTTTTCATTGGCGGCGCGTGTATCGCGCCAGCGGCCTGTTCAGTGCAGCGGGCGCCGGCCGCGCCCGATATCCCGGAACAGCGCTTCGGCCGGTTCCAGCACCTGCAGCCACGTTTCGTCGTAGCCGCTCAGCGTGTCGAGCGCATCGCGCAGCCGCTCGATCGCGAGGACCGGCAGCTCGACGCTATGGCGCGTGGCGCCCGTCATATGCGCGACGCTCGCCAGCTGGACGAGCGCATCGGCCGCCTCGGCGACATCGGTCGCGAACAGCAGATGCCGGTTGAGCAATTCGACCAGGCCGCTGGAACCGGTGAAATCGTCGGCGTTGAGCTGCACGGAAAGAAACGTCGCGTTGTTCATTGTCATGCTCCTCGTTGTCGTTGGATCGCGCAGTGCATCACCGAGTATAGGTGGCGATCGAAGGGGAGAATGTGACGGGATCGATACGGCGGGCGAGGGCGGCGAGGCAGGCGGCGGATCCGCGACAGGCCCGCCTGGCGGCCCGCGCGGCGCGGCTTGCAGGCCGCCGGCACGCCGGTGCGGCGACGCAAGATTGTTGCCGGAGCGGGCACCTGACGCGGCCCTGACCGCGACAAATGGTATCTTTGCCGATTGGGACGACGCGAAAAAGGGGCCGGTGAGCCCGTTCGCGCCGACGTCCCACTGTGGAAACTGACGGCCGCGACAGCGGTCGGATAATGGTTGGTCCGGCCTTTCGGCCGGACATCGTGCGTCGCGCGCCGGGGGGCGGTGGGCGGCGCAGCGACGCAAATCCGGGAGGACCCTTGAGAGAAACTATTCCCATCCACGATGCGCTGACGC
Organism: Burkholderia sp. Ac-20349; assembly: GCF_017104865.1. Lineage (NCBI taxonomy): Bacteria > Pseudomonadati > Pseudomonadota > Betaproteobacteria > Burkholderiales > Burkholderiaceae > Burkholderia > Burkholderia sp. Ac-20349. Next base: position 49,469 of record NZ_JAAGPM010000040.1, on the reverse strand, counting down.
GCTGGCTGCCGCAGGCGGCGCTCGTTGCCGCGGCCATCGCGCTGACGGGCTGCACGATGACGCCGTGGACCGATAGCTGGCAGCCGGCGCGCCAGTCGGCACCGACGTCGGCCGCGACGCCGGGCGTGATCGCCGGCTATTACCGCGTGAACCCGGGCGATACGCTCGCGGGCATCGCGAATGCGTACGGGCAGCGCGTGCAGGACGTGGCCAGCTGGAACCACATGGCGCCGACCGATGCCGTGTATCCCGGCCAGGTGCTGCGCGTCGCGCCGCCGTCTGCCGCGACGTCGCTCGGGCAGCCGCCCGCGGCGGCCGCGCAGCCGGGCTCGCTCGCGTGGCCGGCCACCGGTGTCGTGGCGGCGCCGTTCGCGGCCGGCAAGACGCGCGGCGTCGTGATCGCCGCGTCCGGGCCCGACCATTCGGTGCGGGCCGCGGCGGCCGGGCGCGTGGTTTACGCCGGGTCCGGCGTCAAGGCTTACGGCCCGCTCGTGATCCTGAAGCATGAGAACGGGCTCATCACGGCCTACGGACACAACGGCAAACTGCTCGTCAACGAAGGCGACGCGGTGCGCCAGGGCCAGCCGGTCGCCGAAATGGGCACCGACGCAAGCGGCCGTTCGACGTTCGAGTTCGAAGTCCGCCAGAACGGCAAGGTCGTCGATCCGATGAACTTCCTGCCGCGCAACGGCGGCTGACGATCCGCCTCACCCCGTGTGCGCCGGGCGGCGCACACGTTCCCGCCTTCATCCTTTCCTGAACGTTATCGCGCCGGACGCTCTCGCGTGATTGCCGAGCCAGCGAATGCCCAGTGCGAGCGCCACTGCGCCGATCGCAATCATCGAACACTGGATCGCGACCGGCAGGTAGCCGTGCGGCCGCGGATCGACGAACGGATAGGGGTACCAGTTCTCCAGCGCGCCGCGCACGAGCGTATAGCCGAGATAGACGACCGGAAAGCCGAGCCACGCGACCGCGCTGCGCCACGGGATCGGCAAGCGCGGCTCCACGTACAGCCAGTCGCACAGCATGACGAGCGGCACGATCCGGTGCAGCACCCAGTTGTTGAACGCCGGCGTGACGTGGCGCAGCGCATCGAGCCGGGCGAGCAGGAGTTCGTAGACGATCGCGGTGATCAGGACGTACAGCACCGCGGCGCCGCGCATCGATTCGTAGCGGGCCGAGCCGGGGCGCGCGATGCGCCAGAGCCCGGCGGCGAGCATCACGGCCGCGTAGAGACTGCTCAGTTGCGTGAAGTAGCTGAGGTAGTTGCCGAGATGGAAGCCCGGCAGGTGCCAGTAGTCGGCGACGCTGTGCAGCGTGGTGGATACCGCGAGCAACGCGGCGGTCAGCCGATAGGCCGCAACGAAGAACGCCTTGCTCATGATGCCCGCGTGCCGTCGCACCAAAGCTCCATCGTGCCACAGCCGTCCGGGCGCGCGATGCGGATTTTCCATATGGCGCGCCGCGCGGCGCACGTTGACGATTCGTCGGATATTTGCGCGAGTCGTGCAAAACCGGGCGCACGTGCGGCTACAATCGGGGCAGCTTTGCCGGGCGCAGGCCGGTTGCCGCCTGCACCCATCCCCGCATACAACACGAGACGAAGCATGAGAAACATCCTCGCGAAACAGACGCGCTACAGCTCGCCCGCGATCTTCTTCCACTGGGCCGTCTTCCTGCTGGTGGCGCTGGCCTACCTGGCCATCGAGATCCGCGGGCCGAAAGGCAGCGACAGCCGGGTGTTCTGGATGAACGTGCATCTCACCGCGGGCACGCTCGTGCTCGTGCTGTCGGTGTTGCGCGTGCTGTGGCGAGCCGTCAGCCGCGTGCCGGAGGCCATTCCGCAAGCGGCGCTGCTGCGCTGGCTGTCGAAGCTTGCACATGTCGCGCTCTACGTATTCATCATCGCGCAGCCGCTGCTCGGCATCATGATGATCAACCTGGGCGGCAAGCCGGTGTCGCTCGACTGGCTCGGCCTGTCGTTCACGCTGTTCGGCCCCGACAAGGCGCTGCGGCCGACGATCAAGGAAGCGCACGAGCTGATCGGCAACGCGTTCTACTTCGTGATCGGCCTGCACGCGCTCGCCGCGCTCTATCATCATTTCATCCGGCGCGACGACGTGCTGCGGCGCATGGCGCCCTGAACGACACGCTCCGGAAGCATGCAGCAGGCGGGGGTGCATGGTTGTGTTGACAACCATGCGCCCCCGGTTCGTTTACCGTCATCCGCGCTGGTCATCACGTTAAACATTCTGTAACATCTCGGCTGTTTTTACATTCCGCTTACTCGTTGCCGAGCATGCTGCCCCGACATCGTCACCTGACCGCCTGGCTTGGCGTGCTCGCGATCTGGTTCGCGATCGCGGCGCCGCTGGTGTCGCAGTGGCGCGTCGCGCAGGCGGCCACGCCTGACGCGATCGTCTGCAGTACAGAGCATGGCGCGCATCAGTCATCCGATGCGGGCCGCATGCACGATCATGCGTTGCATCTCGATGCGTGCGGCTACTGCGGCTTCTTCGCGCACAGCCCCGCGATCGGCGGGCCTGCCGCTGCGGCACTCGCTTCCGTTCCCGCCGTTTCCGTTTCCGCCGTCGCGCCGCCTGCCATCGCGGCGCACGCCGACCGCTATCCGCGCGCGTATCCACGCGCACCGCCCGAGCGCGCCTGACGCGCTGTTTCCGTTCTTTTCACCGCCGATATCCGTGCGGCCCGTCGAGGCCGCGTGGAGGGCGTCACTCGGGCTTTCGATCATGACCATTTTCCAGTTGCGTGCGCCGCGGGCGTCACGCAATGCCTGTGCGCGGCGCATGCCGCGCGTGCTGAAACTCACCGTTCCCGCGCTGGCTGTCGGCGCATTGGCCGCGAGCGCCGCGGCCGCCGAAACGGCGCGCGCACCCGGCGCGCCGACCGACGATACGGCCGCGCCGCTGCCGGCCATCGAAGTCGTCGCATCGCCGCTGAGGACGCCGCTCGTCGTCGTCACGGATCCGAAGACCCCACGCCAGCCGCTGCCCGCCAGCGACGGCGCGGATTACCTGAAAACGATCCCCGGTTTCACGTCGATCCGCAGCGGCGGCACCAACGGCGACCTCGTGCTGCGCGGGATGTTCGGCTCGCGGCTGAACATCCTGGCGAACGGGATGTCGACGCTTGGCGCATGTCCAGGCCGGATGGATGCGCCGACGTCGTATATCGCACCGGAAAGCTATGACAAGGTCACGGTCGTGAAGGGGCCGCAGACCGTGCTGTACGGTCCCGGCGCGTCGGCCGGCACCGTGATGTTCGAGCGCGTGACGCCGCGCTTCGACAAGCCCGGCATGCGCTTCGACGGCAGCCTGGTCGGCGGGTCGTTCGGCCGCAACGACCAGAACATCGACGTGACGGCCGGCACGCCGGACGTCTATGGCCGGGTGACCGCGAACCACGCGCATTCGCAGGACTACAAGGACGGTAACGGCAACACCGTGCCGTCGCAGTGGGACAAGTGGAACGCCGATGCGGCGCTGGGCTGGACGCCGGACGACCATACGCGCGTCGAGCTGACCGCCGGCACCGGCGACGGCTATGCGCGCTACGCGGGGCGCGGGATGGACGGCGCGCATTTCCGCCGCGAGACGTTCGGGCTGTCGTTCGACAAGAAGCATCTCGGCGACGTGCTCGACCGGATCGAGGCGCGCGTGTACTACAACGAAGCCGATCACGTGATGGACAACTACACGTTGCGGCAACCGGACCCGACCAGCAGCATGCCGATGCGGATGGCGTCGGAAGTGCGGCGTCGCACGTTCGGCGCGCGCGCGGCCGCGACGTTCCGTTTCGCCGACGACTTCAAGCTCGTGACGGGCGTCGATGCGCAGTCGAACCGGCTCGACTCGCGCTCGGCGATGGGGCGGCAGAACTATGGCGACAAGTCGTGGGATGCGCAGGCGACGATGTGGAACGCGGGCGTGTTCGGCGAACTGACGTGGTACGCGAGCGACGTGTCGCGCGTGATCGGCGGCGCGCGCGTCGACTATGCGAGCGCACGCGACAAGCGCGCGACGACGAGCGGCATGATGATGAGCAAGCCGAACCCGACCTTCGACGACGATCGCTCGCGCGTGCTGCCGAGCGGCTTCGTGCGCTACGAGCGCGATCTCGCGTCGCTGCCCGTCACGTGGTACGCCGGGATCGGCCATACGGAGCGCTATCCCGACTACTGGGAGCTGTTCTCCGCGAAGCGCGGGCCGGCCGGTTCGATCAACGCGTTTTCGGCGGTGCAGCCGGAGAAGACCACGCAGTTCGACATCGGGGCGCAATACAAGAGCGACCGGCTCGATGCATGGGTGTCGGCCTACGCCGGCTACGTGCAGGACTTCATCCTGTTCAACTACGCGGCCGGCATGATGGGCCCGACCACGCAGGCGACCAACGTCAATGCGCAGATCATGGGCGGCGAAGCAGGCGTGTCGTGGAAACCGGTTGCGCCGTTGCGCGTCGACACGTCGCTCGCGTATGCGTGGGGGCGTAACGTGGCAACGGGCGATCCGATGCCGCAGATGCCGCCGCTCGAGGCGCGCATCGGGCTCGAATACACGCGCGGCGCGTGGTCGGCGGGTGGCTTGTGGCGCATCGTTGCGCCGCAGCATCGCTATGCACTGAATGAGGGCAACGTGGTCGGCAAGGACTTCGGCCCGAGCGCCGGATTCGGTGTGCTCTCGCTGCATACGCAGTACAACGTCAGCAAGACCGTGCAGATCTCGGTCGGCATCGACAACGTGCTGAACAAGGCCTACACCGAGCATCTGAACCTCGCCGGCAACGCGGGCTTCGGCTATCCGGCGAACGCGCCGGTGATGGAGCCGGGCCGGACCGCATGGCTGCGCGTCAGCGCGAAGCTGTGACGCATTGCGCGTGTGCGCCGCAGCATGCGCGCGCAGGAACGCGGCCCCGCCTGAACGGGCGGGGCGCGTCAACCGATTAGAGAACCGTATCTAGTCGGGGCGCAAACGTTCGCGACTCGTGATTCACTCCCGCATTCGACGCACACGGTACGCGCGACGTTTGCGACGCATCGTGCGCGTCGATCCGGCTTCATTCGCACCGGCAGCACAATAATCAGGAGAACATGCATGGCCAGAACGATGCGTTCCAGGGTGGTGGCAGGGGCAGTGGCATGCGCGATGAGCATCGCGCCGTTCGCGGGGACGACGGCAGTGATGACGCTCGCGACGACGCACGCGGCGATGGCGGCGACCGCGCCCGCCGACGGCTACGCGGCGACGCGTTATCCGATCATTCTCGTGCACGGGCTTTCGGGTACCGACAAGTACGCCGGCGTGCTCGAGTATTGGTACGGCATTCAGGAAGACCTGCAACAGAACGGTGCGACCGTCTACGTCGCGAACCTGTCGGGTTTCCAGAGCGACGACGGCCCGAACGGGCGCGGCGAACAGTTGCTCGCTTACGTGAAGACGGTGCTCGCCGCGACGGGTGCGACCAAGGTCAATCTCGTCGGCCACAGCCAGGGCGGCCTCACGTCGCGCTATGTCGCGGCCGTCGCCCCCGATCTCGTCGCGTCGGTGACGACGATCGGCACGCCGCATCGCGGCTCCGAGTTCGCGGACTTCGTGCAGAACGTGCTCGCGTACGATCCGACCGGGCTGTCGTCATCGGTGATCGCGGCGTTCGTCAATGTGTTCGGGATCCTGACGAGCAGCAGCCACAACACGAACCAGGACGCGCTCGCCGCCCTGCAGACGCTGACGACCGCACGCGCGGCCACGTACAACCAGAACTATCCGAGTGCGGGCCTGGGGGCGCCGGGCAGTTGCCAGACCGGCGCACCGACGGAAACCGTCGGCGGCAACACGCACCTGCTGTATTCGTGGGCCGGCACGGCGATCCAGCCGACGCTCTCCGTGTTCGGCGTCACGGGTGCCGCGGACACGAGCACCGTCCCGCTCGTCGATCCGGCGAACGCGCTCGATCCGTCGACGCTCGCGCTGTTCGGCACGGGCACGGTGATGATCAACCGCGGCTCCGGGCAGAACGACGGGCTCGTGTCGAAGTGCAGTGCGCTGTACGGCAAGGTGCTGAGCACGAGCTACAAGTGGAACCACCTCGACGAGATCAACCAGCTGCTCGGCGTGCGCGGCGCGTATGCGGAAGATCCGGTCGCGGTGATCCGCACGCATGCGAACCGGCTGAAGCTGGCGGGCGTGTAATCGATGACGGTACGTGAAGGACGCGCGCCGCTGGCGCGGCGCGCCATGATCTATGGTGTCGTGGGGCTGGCGGCGATTGCCGGCGTCGCGATGTGGAGCGGCGCGGGCTGGCACCGCGGAGCGGGCACGGCCGGCGAATCGCCGGATGCGCAGGCGGCAGGCGGATTGACCGCCGCACCGCCGCAGGCCGCCGTGCCGACAAGCGCGGGCCTGCCGCCGTCACTCGCCGGCTCCAGCGCGCCCCGGTTGCCGCTCGATGCCGGCGGCCATCTCGCGAAGTCGCGTGCGGTGCGCGATTTCTTCGACTACTGCCTGACCGCGCAGAGCGACCTGAGCGCGGCCGCGCTCGATGCGTTCGTCGCGCGCGAGATTGCCGCGCAGCTCGACGGCACCGCTGCGCAGGCCGAGGCGCTCGACGTGTGGCACCGGTATCGCGCGTATCTCGACGCACTCGCGAAACTGCGCGATGCCGGCGCTGTCGAGAAGTCCGACCTGGGGGCGCTGCAGCTCGCGCTCGACCAGCGCGCGTCGATTGCGTATCGCACGCTCGGCGACTGGAGCCAGCCGTTCTTCGGCGCGGAGCAGTGGCGGCAGCGCTACGACCTCGCGCGGTTGAAGATCGCACAGGATCCCACGCTGACGGAGGCGCAGAAGGCCGAACGACTTGCTGCGCTCGAACAGCAGATGCCGGCCGACGAACGCGCTGCGCAACACCGCATCGACCAGCAGCGCGCGGCGATCGACCAGATCGCGCAATTGCAGAAGAGCGGGGCGACGCCCGATGCGATGCGCGCGCAACTGACGCAGACGCTCGGCCCCGAAGCGGCCGCGCGCGTCGCGCAGATGCAGCAGGACGACGCATCGTGGCAGAGCCGCTACGCGGACTATGCGGCGCAGCGTGCGCAGATCGAGTCGGCGGGCCTGTCGCCGCAGGATCGCGACGCGCAGATCGCTGCACTGCGGCAGCGCGTGTTCACGAAGCCCGGCGAAGCGGTGCGTGCGGCCTCGCTCGATCGCGGGGCGGGCAGCGCGCGGTAATGCGGGTAAGCGCGGTAACGCGGGCGGCGCGGCGCAGGATCGCCGCTATGCCGCGCGCGTGAGGTCCCGCGGCAGGTGTTGCTCGAGGGTATTCGCGAGCGTGTCGAATGCGGGCCCGATGCCTTCGTGCGCAACGCACGCATAGCCGAGCAGCAGGCCGCGCCGCGCGGTGTCGAGGCTGCTGTAGTAGCTGGTGAGCGGGCGCACGATCACGCCCGCATCGAACGCGCTCTGCGTGACCGCGCGATCGTCGCAGGCGTCGGGCAGGCCGAGCACGAGATGCAGGCCGGCCTCGTCGCCCATCACGGGCAGCGCGTCGCCGAAGCGCGCACGGATTGCGTCGATCATCAGTTGCCGGCGTTCGCCGTACAGCGTGCGCATCCGTCTGACGTGGGAAGTCAGGTGGCCGTCCATGATGAATTCGGCGAGCACGGCCTGCTGCATCAGCTGGCCTTCGCGATACAGCTCCGACAGCCCCGTGCGGAACGTGTCGACCAGATGCTCGGGCACGACCATGTAGCCCATTCGCAGCCCCGGGAACAGCATCTTGCCGAGGCTGCCGACGTAGATCACGCGGCCGCCGTCGTCGAGCCCTTGCAGCGACGCGAGCGGGCGACTGCCGTAGCGGAACTCGCTGTCGTAGTCGTCCTCGATGATCCAGCAGCGGTGCTGGCGCGCGTATTCGAGCAGCATCCGGCGTCGCGCAAGGCTCATCACCATCCCGAGCGGGTACTGATGCGACGGCGTGACCAGCACGAGCCGCGGCGGATGCTGCATGTCGCGCGCGCGCGGGTCGAGCCCTTCCTGGTCGACCGGCACCGGCGTCAGGGTGAGGCCGGCTGCCTGCAGCACGCTGCGCACGCCCCAGTAGCACGGCTCCTCGACCCATGCGCGATCGCCGATGTCGGACAGCAGCCGCACCGCGAGATCGATCGACTGGTGGATGCCCGTCGTGATGATCACCTGGTCCGGCGAGCATTTGACCGAGCGCGCGACGCGCAGGTAATCGGCGAGCGCGCGCCGCAACGGCCGGTAGCCGCCGCCCGGCGCATAGGTCAGCAGCTCTGGGTTCGCTTCCTTCCACAGCCGCGCCTGCAGGCGGCTCCATGTCCGGCTCGGGAATTCCGACACGTCCGGCACGCCCGGCATGAACGCGCCCCATTGGCGTCGCGACACCCCCGCGTGCTCGATCAGTTGCCGGCCGCGCGCCGACAGGCTGCCCTGCGCGTCGGGCTGCGGCGGTTCGTCGGCTGCCGACGGCGGCGGTGCGGCGCCCGGCACGTGGATCGCGGCGGCGTCCGGTCGCGTGTCGGCCACATAGGTGCCGCTGCCGGTCGTCGTCAGCACGTAGCCTTCGGCCGTCAGCTGGTCGTACACGTGCAGCACGGTATTGCGCGCGATCGACAGGTCGGCCGCGAGCGTGCGCGAACTCGGCAGTTTGGTGCCTGGCCCCAATTCACCGGTCAGGATGGCCTGCTGCATCAACTGCAGCAACTGGCGGTACATCGGCTCGGGCGAACTACGGTCGAGGCGGGCGGAGAGCCAGTCGGCGACGATCACTGTGTCCAAAGTGGTCCCACGCGGAATATTGAAATGGTTCCCTATTGTAGAACCGTGAGCGCCGTATAGTGGTTCGCATCTCAAAATCAATTGTCGCGAAGCAAGGGGACAGCCACGATGAAGTCCGATGATGTGATCGTCAGCTTTCGCGGCGTGCGGAAGACCTACGACGGCGAGACGCTGGTCGTCAAATCGCTCGACCTCGATATCCACCGCGGGGAATTCCTGACGCTGCTCGGGCCGTCGGGCTCGGGCAAGACGACCTGCCTGATGATGCTCGCCGGCTTCGAATTTCCGACCGGCGGCGAGATCCGTCTCGACGGCGAGCTGCTGAACAACGTGCCGCCGCACAAGCGCAACATCGGCATGGTGTTCCAGAACTACGCGCTGTTTCCACACCTGACGGTCGAGCAGAACGTCGCGTATCCGCTGACCGTGCGCAAGCTGCCGGCGGCCGAGCGCGCGGAACGCGTCGCGCATGCGCTGAAGATGGTGCAGATGGAGCGCTTCGCGAAACGCTACCCGGCGCAGCTGTCGGGCGGCCAGCAGCAGCGCATCGCGCTGGCGCGTGCGCTCGTGTTCGAACCGAAGCTGGTGCTGATGGACGAGCCGCTCGGCGCGCTCGACAAGCAGCTGCGCGAACACATGCAGTACGAACTGAAGGCGCTGCACGAAAAGCTCGGCGTGACCTTCGTGTACGTGACGCATGACCAGGGCGAGGCGCTGACGATGTCCGATCGGGTCGCCGTGTTCGACAAGGGCATCGTGCAGCAGCTCGACACCGTCGACCGCCTGTACGAATCGCCGTGCAACGAATTCGTCGCGAACTTCATCGGCGACAGCAACCGGCTGCGCGGCACCATCGCGCGCGTCGACGGCGAATTCTGCGAATTCCGGCTCGACGACGGCACGAAGCTCGTCGGCCGCCGCATCGGCGACGCGGCCGAGGGCGCGCCGGCCGTCGCGTGCATCCGGCCCGAACGCATGAGCCTCGCCGCGCACGGCGCGAACGGGCAGGCGAACGGCTCGGCCGCCAACCGGCTGAGCGGCGAGGCGCGCAGCCTCATCTATTTCGGCGATCACGTGCGCATGCGCTGCGCGCTGCCGGGCCAGGACGAATGCTTCGTGAAGGTGCCGCTCGGCACCGGCGCGCTCGACGCGTTCTCGCCCGGCGTACCGGTCGCGCTCGCGTTCGCACCCGAACACCTGCGCGTGTTCGCGTGAGCACGGTCTCCCCGATTTTCCGTAGCACGTCGTCAACAACAACTGCCCACTTCCACCACGAGAGGAGAGGAACCACCATGAACCGAGCAAGCTTTACCGCGCGTCGTACCGCGCTGGCACTGGCGCTCGCCGTCGTCGGCGCATCGGCAACGGCCGCCGAACTCACGGTCGTCAACTTCGGCGGCGCGAACGGCGACGCGCAGAAGGCCGCGTTCAACCAGCCGTTCGAGAAGGCGACCGGCAACAAGGTCACGGCCGTCGAATACAACGGCGAGCAGGCGAAAGTGAAGGCGATGGTCGAGGCGAAGCACGTCAACTGGGACGTGGTCGAAGTCGAATCGGGCGACCTGAATCGCGGCTGCGACGAAGGGCTGTACGAGAAGCTCGACTGGTCGAAGATCGCGAAGAAGTCCGACCTGATTCCGGAATCGCCGCAGGTATGCGGCGTCGGCTTCTTCGTGTGGTCGACGGCGCTGTCGTACAACGCGGACAAGCTGAAGTCGGCACCGACCGGCTGGGCCGATTTCTGGAACGTGAAGAAATTCCCCGGCAAGCGCGGCATGCGCAAGGGCGCGCGTTATAACCTCGAATTCGCGCTGATGGCCGACGGCGTCGCGCCGAAGGACGTCTACAAGGTGCTGGGCACGAAGGCCGGCCAGGACCGCGCGTTCAAGAAGCTCGACGAGCTGAAGCCGAACATCCAGTGGTGGGAAGCGGGCGCGCAGCCGCCGCAGTTCCTCGTCGCCGGCGACGTCGTGATGTCGACCGCGTACAACGGCCGCATCGACGCCGCGCAGAAGGAAGGCAAGAACCTGAAGGTCGTGTGGAACGGCAGCATCTACGACCTCGACTACTGGGCGATTCCGAAGGGCTCGCCGAACAAGGCGCTGGCCGAGCAGTACATCGCGTACACGCTGACGCCGAAACCGCAGCAGGGCTATGCGCAGCACATCGCGTACGGCCCGGCGAACATCGCGGCGATCAAGTCGCTCGACGCGAAGACGCTCGCGAACCTGCCGAACTCGCCGGCCAACGGCAAGAGCGCGGTGCTGGAAGATATCGGCTTCTGGACCGATCACAGCGACGAGCTCGAGCAGCGTTTCGCCGCATGGGCGACCAAGTAACCGGTCAGGTGTCCTGATGCAACCGGCCGCGCGGCACGTCGATCGTGTCGCGCGGCCTTCCGCTGGATCATGCCCGGCCGGAGAGAACCGTTGAATACGATGACGATCGCGCCTTCCTCGCCGTCGGCGGCCGCGCTCAAGCGCGAGCTGAAGGCCGCCGAAGCCCGCAAGCGCACGATGGCGCTGCTGCTGGTCGCGCCGCTCGCGATATTCCTGCTGCTGATTTTCGTCGTGCCGATCGGCACGCTGCTCACGCGCGCGGTGCAGAACCCGGAGATCGCGACCGCGTTGCCGAATACGGTGGCCGCGCTTTCGGGCTGGGACCGCAAGGCGCCGCCGGCCGACGCCGCGTATGTCGCGCTCGCGGCCGACATGACGAAGGTGGCCGACAGCGAGGCGATGGGTGCGCTCGCACGACGCCTGAACACCGAGATTCCCGGCTATCGCTCGCTCGTCGCGAAGACGGCGCGCGCGATGCCGCTGAAGGGCGACAATGACGCGGCGCTGACACCCGCACAGACGCGCGAGAAAATCGTCGAGCTCGACGCGCGCTGGGGCGATGTCGCGTACTGGCAGTCGATCGCGAAGAACGGCAGCCAGGTGTCGCCGTTCTACCTGCTCGCCGCGCTCGACCACAAGCAGGACGGCTTCGGCCACGTCGTGCAGGCCGATCCCGATCAGTCGATCTATCTCGCGATCTTCGGCCGCACGTTCGTGATCGGCGTTGCCGTCACGCTGTTCGCGCTGCTGCTCGGCTATCCGCTCGCGTACTGGATCTCGACGCTGTCGGAGCGTCGCGCGAACCTCGTGATGATCCTCGTGCTGATTCCGTTCTGGACGTCGGTGCTCGTGCGGGTCGCGGCATGGATCGTGCTGCTGCAGAGCGAAGGGCTCATCAACACCGCACTGATCGGCAGCGGGCTGATCTCGCATCCGCTGACGCTGCTGTTCAACCGCGTCGGCGTGTATATCTCGATGACGCACATCCTGCTGCCGTTCATGATCCTGCCGCTGTACAGCGTGATGAAGTCGATCCCGCCGACCTACCAGCGCGCGGCCGTGTCGCTCGGCAGCCACCCGTTCGCCGCGTTCTGGCGCGTGTACGTGCCGCAGACTTATCCGGGCGTCGGCGCGGGCGCGCTGCTCGTGTTCATCCTCGCGATCGGCTACTACATCACGCCGGCGCTGCTCGGCGGGCCGAACGACCAGATGGTCAGCTACTACGTCGCGTACTTCACGAACGTGACGATCAACTGGGGCATGGCATGCGCGCTCGGCGGGCTGCTGCTCGCGGCGACGCTCGTGCTGTACGCGGTGTACGGGCGCTTCACGCGCACCAACGTGAGCCTCGGCTGAGCGCCGCGCACAACGAAACGGGAAGGGGAATTCGACCATGAAACTCGCCAGGCCGCTGTTCGCGCCGCACATGTCGTTCGTCGAGCGCGCGTGGTACGTCGCGCTGCGCGTGCTCGTCGTGCTGACGCTGCTGTACCTGATCCTGCCGGTGCTCGCGATCGTGCCGCTATCGTTCTCGTCGAGCACGTTCCTCGTCTATCCGATCCCGGGTTTCTCGATGCGCTGGTACGAGAACCTGATCGCGTCGGACGAGTGGCGGATGGCCGCGAAGAACAGCTTCATCGTCGCGCCGTCGGCGACCGTCGTCGCGACGGTGCTCGGCACGCTCGCCGCGATCGGTCTCACGAAGGCCGACTTCCGCGGCAAGGGGCTGCTGATGGCCGTGCTGCTGTCGCCGATGATCGTGCCGGTCGTCGTGGTCGGCGTCGGCATGTACCTGTTCTTCGCGCCGCTCGGGCTCGCGAACACCTACACGGGGCTGATCGCCGCGCACGCGGCGCTCGGCGTGCCGTTCGTCGTGACGACGGTTGCCGCGACGCTGCAGGGCTTCAACCAGAACCTCGTGCGCGCCAGCCTGTCGCTGGGTGCGAATCCGGTGTCGACGTTCTTCCGCGTGACGCTGCCTGTCATTGCGCCGGGCGTGATGTCGGGCGCATTGTTTGCGTTCGCGACGTCGTTCGACGAAGTCGTCGTCACGCTGTTCCTCGCGGGTGCGGACCAGACGACGTTGCCGCGCCAGATGTTCACGGGGATCCGCGAGAACATCAGCCCGACGATCGCTGCGCTCGCAACGATCCTGATCATCTTCTCGACGAGCCTGTTGCTGGCGCTCGAATGGCTGCGCGGACGCAATGCGCGGCGCGCGGTGAGCTGACCCGGCGCCGTCGGGTCTGCGTGCTGCGCCAGCGTTGCCGCGCGTCCTGCGCGGCAACGTGCTTTCTTTCATTTCGCTGACTGATGAGGCGGCGGCCTGCACGTTCGATGCGGCTCTGCAACAATACGGGGCGCGGCGGCGCGCGTTCCGTGCGGTTCGACCGGAACGCCGCCGCGAGTTCAATCCGCGACGCGGCGCAACGCGTCGCTCGTCAGTCGAGCCTCATCTTGTCCGAATTCGCTTCCCCCGCCGGCGCGCATGAGCCGGCCGTCAACTGGCGTGCGATGTCCGCGGTGCTGCTGGCCGTCGCGCTCGCGACGCTCGACACCGCGATCGCGAACACCGCGCTGCCCGCGATCGCCACCGACCTGCATGCGTCGCCGGCCGCGTCCGTGTGGATCATCAACGCCTACCAGCTCGCGATGGTTGCGACGCTGCTGCCGTTCGCGTCGCTCGGCGACATCGTCGGCCACAAGCGCGTGTATATCGCCGGGCTCGCGGTGTTCACGCTTGCGTCGCTCGGCTGTTCGCTCGCGTCGACGCTGCCGATGCTGACGGCCGCGCGGATCGTGCAAGGCTTCGGCGCGAGCGCGATCATGAGCGTCAACGTCGCGCTGATCCGCGGGCTGTTCCCCGCGCACCGGCTCGGGCGCGGCGTCGGCTTCAATGCGCTCGTGGTCGGCGTGTCGTTCGCGGTGGGGCCGACCATCGCATCGCTGATCCTGTCGGTCGCCGCGTGGCCGTGGCTGTTCGCGGTGAACGTGCCGCTCGGCGTGTTCGCGCTTGCGGTGGCGATTCCGTCGCTGCCGCAGACGGCGCGCGGCAAGCATGCGTTCGATCCGGTCGCTGCGTTGTTCAACGTGATCACGTTCGCGTCGCTGATCTTCGCGCTCGGCGAATTCGCGCAGCGCGGGCCGCTTGCCGTCGTGTTCACGATGGCCGCGGTCGCGCTCGTATTCGGCTGGCTGCTGATCCGCCGCCAGGCCGGGCATCCGGCGCCGATGCTGCCGGTCGACCTGTTTCGCCGGCCAGTGTTCACGCTGTCCGCGCTGACCGCCGTGTGCGCGTTCGCCGCGCAGGGGCTCGCGTTCGTGTCGCTGCCGTTCTATTTCGAAACCGTCCTGCATCGCAACGCGGTCGAGACAGGGTTCCTGATGACGCCGTGGTCGGTGATCGTCGCGCTCGCCGCGCCGATCGCGGGCCGGTTGTCGGATCGCTATCCGCCGGGCCTGCTCGGCGCGATCGGTCTTGCGTTGCTGAGCGCGGGCATGGTGTCGCTCGCCGCGTTGCCGGCGGCGCCGGGCGTCGTCGACATCGGCTGGCGGATGATGCTGTGCGGCGCGGGCTTCGGCTTCTTCCAGTCGCCGAACCTGAAGGCGCTGATGTCGAGCGCACCGCCCGAGCGCAGCGGCGGCGCGAGCGGGATCATCGCGACCGCGCGGCTGATCGGGCAGGCGACGGGCGCCGCGCTCGTCGCGCTGTCGTTCGGCATCGCGGGGCGCCACGGACCGACGCTCGCGCTGATGCTCGGTGCCGGCTTCGCCGGGGCCGCGAGCGTCGCGAGCGGGTTGCGGCTCTTTGCGCCGTCGCATCGGGCCGGCGTGCCGGCCGCGTCGGCGCGCGTGAGCGAGCGTGCGACGGAGTAGCGGGTGGCGCGCGGCAGGCCGGTGTGATTGACCGAACGCACGGCCGGGTGCAACGTAGCATTTCATGTCGAAATCGCGAGCACCCATGAATTTGCGCAGCGTTGATCTGAATCTGTTGGTCGCACTCGATGCGTTGCTGACCGAGAAGCATGTGACGCGTGCCGCGACGAAGGTGGGGTTGAGCCAGTCGGCGATGAGCAGCGCGCTGGGGCGTTTGCGAATCCTGATGCACGACGAGTTGCTGATACGCAATGCAACGGGCATGGAGCCGACGCCGCGTGCGCTGGAACTGGAAGCGCCGCTGCGGCAACTGCTTCGCCAGGCAGAGCGGCTCCTCGTGTCGGATGACGCGTTCGATCCGGCCACGACGCCCCGACACTTCCGGCTGCGGATGTCCGACGTGCTCGAATATCTGCTGATGCCGTCGTTGCTCGCGCAGCTCGAACAGGAGGCGCCGGGCGTGACGCTCGACGTGGTGCACCTGTCGCCGGGGCAGACCGTGACCGCGCTCGATGCCGACGATATCGACGTCGCGGTGAGCATGGATCTGGAGCATGCGGGCGCGGTGCAGGCGATGCCGCTGTTCGACGACCGCATGGTCTGCGTGATGGCGCGGGATCATCCGTGTGCCGCTGACGCGTTGACGCTCGACCGGTTCCTTGCTCTGCCGCATCTCAAGGTGTCCATCAGCGCGACCGACGGGCGTTATGTCGATGCCACGCTCGCCGGGATGGGCCGCGCCCGGAACGTGGTGCTCAATGTCCCGCACTGGCTGGTCGTGCCGCATCTGTTGCGCCATTCGTCGATGGTCGCGGTGATGTCCGCGCGCCTGGCCGAACGTTTTGAGGAAGACGGGCTGGTGCTCAAGGCGTTGCCGTTCGAGTCAGCGGGTTTCCAGTGGTCGATGTACTGGCATCGGCGCCACGACGGCGTCCCCGCACAAATCTGGCTGAGGGAGAAGATTCACGAGGCGGCGAAGCCGATGCGGTTGCCCGGCGCGCAGCGCGCGACGGGCTGAACGCAGCCGATGCGTCACGAGCGTGCCCAGCGCGGCAATTGCCGGAGGCAGCTGATGACCGTGCCCGCCAGCGCGAAGGCGCTGCCGGCCCACAACGCGACGATCGGGCCGCCGGCCCCGGAGACGTGAAAACACAGGGCGACCAGCGCCGCACCGAGCGTCTGTCCGAGCAGGCGGGCCGTTGCGACGATGCCGCTGGCGCCGCCGCTGCGCTCGGCCGGCGCGCTGCCCATCAGCGCCTTGAGGTTCGGTGCCTGGAAGAAACCGAATCCGGCGCCGCACATCATCATGCGCCACACGATATCGAGCGTCGACGGCGCGGGCGGCAGCATGGCCAGCGACGCCATGCCGATGCACAGGATGAAGAGGCCGATGGTGCCGAGAATGCCGGCCGTGTATCGGTCGGCCAGGCGTCCGGCAACGGGCGCCATGATGGCCACCACGACGGGCCACGGCGTCATGAGGAAGCCGGTGTCGACCTGACTGTGGCCGAGGCCGGCTTGCAGGAAGAATGGCAGCGACACGAATGCGAGGCCTTGCGTCGCAAACGAGCAAACCGACGTGGCGGCGGAAAGGGAGAAGACCGGCCGCCGAAACAGGTCGGCGGCGAGCAGTGGAGCGGGGTGATGTGCCTGGCGCTTCAGCAGCGCGTAGCCGAATACTGCCGCGACGATCCATTCAGTCATGATCGTCGGCGACAAGCCATCATGCGCAACCGTCCCCAATCCAAGTATCAGCAGTGCGAAGCAACCGGCGCATAACAGCGCAGCGACGACGTCGAAGTCATGCCGGGCGCGATCGGTGATCGGCAGCGTGCGAACCGCCAATGCGACGGAAAGCAGGCCGATGGGAACGTTGATCAGAAACAGCCAGTGCCACGACGTGACCGACAGGATGGCCGACGCCACGGTCGGCCCCACGGTGAACGACACGGCGACGACGAGCGCATTCAACCCGACGCCGCGGCCGAGCAGCCTGGCCGGGTACGCAAAACGAATCAGCGCGGTGTTGACGCTCATGATCGCGGCCGCGCCGACGCCCTGCAACGCACGCGCGGCGGCGAGCGCGGGAAGCGACCCTGCGATGCCGCACGCGAGCGAGCTTGCGGTGAACAGGATCAGCCCGGCGATGTAAATGCGCCGATGGCCGACTATCTCGCCGAGCGACGCAAACGGCAGCAAGGTCGCGACCATCGCAAGCTGATACGCATTGACGACCCAGATCACCGAGGCCGGATCGGCGCCGATGCTGCTGCCGATGGTCGGCAGCGCGGTATTGGTAATGGCCGTATCGAGGTTGGCCATCGCGACCGCGAGCGAGAGGGCGATCAATGCCGCGATTCGCTGTCGCGTCGGCAGGCCATCGTGACGGGGCGGGCTGAGGGGAGGCAGGTGGGTTGTCGACATCGCGGGCAGCGCAGGTTGGGTGAATACCCACTGTCGCATCGGCCTGGCAATTGATCCAACGGATGTTTGTGATGTCGATATTGATGCGGTGGATAGTGGTGTCGCCGTGAATCGATCCGTGTTCATGCGGTCTTCCGCCGGCCGGCGCGCGACCCACCACAGCCACGCGCCGGCCTTCACGCTTCGCTTAGAACCCGCCCGACTTGATCAGCTGGTTGAGGTTCGCAATGTTCAGGCTGCCGAAGCCGGTCGTGTAATCCCAGCCGGTGCCTGCGTTATAGCCATACCCCTGATAGCCGTTGTTCCCCGATACCACGTCGTAGCGCACGAGCGACGGGTTCGACGGAATGTCGGCGTAGAACTTGCCGGCCGGGAAACCGAGGCCCGTGCCGTTCGCTGCGAGCAGGCGCGCCCAGAGGCCCGTGAAGATCGGCGCGGCGAGGCTCGTGCCGCCGATCTGCTGCAACTGGCCGTAGTTGTAGATGTACGCGCCGGTGCTTTGCGCGGCGTCGAACGCGACGTCCGGCAACTGGCGGTTGCTGCCCGACTGCCACGACGGCGCGGGCAGGATCGTGCTGACACCGCCGCCCGTCGCCCACAGCTTGCCGTTCGCATCGAGCCCTTCGTTCCACACCGTCTCGCTCGAGAACGCGCCCGCCGACGTCGTATAGAGCGTCGTGCCGCCGATTGCGAGCACGTGCGGCGATGACGCCGGCCACGACACCGTGTAGTTCGCGCCGTCCGGATAGCCGCGGTTGTTGCACTCGTACACGCCTTCGTCGCCTGACGAAACCGAGAACGTCTGGCCTTGCGCCGCGGCGGTCGTGAAGATCTGTTCCTCGGCGTCGATCGTGCCGTCCGCGTTCGCGTCGGTCTCGCACCAGCCGAGCGACACGTTGATCACCTTCGCGGTGTTGTCCGACACCGCCTGGTTGAACGCCTGCGTGAGCCCCGTGTTGCCGGTGGCGTTGAGGTCCGCCATGTAGAACACGAGCTTGCCGACCTGGCCGCCGGCCGAGCCGACGATCGACTGGCTGTCGAGATCCCATTCGCCCTGGCCGTCCTGGTCGTCGGTGTAGCTGCCGCCCGAGCCGTTGGTCTGGACGGTCTGCGTCGACACCGTGCCGTAGCCGTTGCTCGACGTGAACTGCTTCAGGTCCTGCAGCGTCTGCGACACGCCGCCGATCGTGATGATGCCGACGGTCACGCCGGCCGCGGTCGGCACGCCGGTTGCGTTGTAGAGGCCCGGGAATTCCTTCGGATAGTGGCCGGTTGCGGTGCCGGCCGCGAGCGCCTGCGGCTTCGACACGTTGCCGATGCGCAGCAGCGGCCGCGCGTGCGCGACGCTCTGCAGCCCGAGCACCGAGCCGACGACGTCGCCGAGCGCGCGCGGCACCTGCGCGGTCGACGTGTTGGCGAAGCCCGAGCGGCCCGCGTAGTCGAAGTGTACGAGCGACGTGTTGAAGGCGGTCTTCACCGTGCCGGCCGTGCCGCGTGCGGATACCAGCAACCGGTTCGGTGCGACCTCGACGTTCACGAAGCCGCTCTTGTGCAGATAGTCGACGACCGACTTCACCTGGGCTTCGGTCGGCGCGTAGCTGGCGAGGAACTGCGCATGCGTGAGGTACTGGTGGTAATGCGCGCTGCCCGGCCGGTTCACGTCGCGCGCCAGTTGCTTGAGCTGCGCGGCATTGCGCAGCTTCAGGCTGACGACGACGTTGGTCGTTTCACCGGACGCGAGTTCGAGCGACGGCGCCGCGCTGCGCGCCATCAACTGCGGGCCGGTCAGAAAGGCCTTCGTATGGGTGTCGACCCAGTCCGTCGCCGCATGCGCCGCAGCGGCGGCGAACACGAGCGGTGCCACGCACGCAAGGCGGCGGGGCGACGGCAGGGGCAGGGCAAACCAGGCGTTCCTTTTCATCGGGAGTCCTTTTTAGGAGAGACGACGTTGCTGGAGCCCCCGACCCTTGTGGGATCGCGAGCGGTGACGAGCGTAGGGCGTCGCTGCGGTTCGGGTAGCTGCCAGTTTCCATAGCTGTCAGTTCTGACATCGGCACGGGTGCGCACATGGGCTGCGTCGGACGTGCCGGCGATCGTGGCCGCGGCGAACGGAACCGGTTCGCGACACGAGGGCGCGGCAAGGGGCGACGTTCGCGCGCACGAGTCGTTCGTCGTGGCACCGGAACGTGCGCGATCGCGGAGCGGATCGACCCGTGAACGCATGGCGCGCGACCGGTCGTTGCCGTGTGCCGCGTCGCACTATGTGGTCAAACGAAGCGACACGGCAGGAACGGATTCACGCGTGCACAAAAAAGGGGCCGGTCCAGCGCAAACGTTTCCCGAATTGTGGAACGGTGCTTCCGGCAGTCTTGCAGGCGACTTTCGGATCGCATGCGGCGATGGTGAATTAGAGGAAATGCTCGAATCCGAACGCTGGCGCGCACCGCTGCGGCGGACTGGCAGCCCGCGCGCGATCGCCTGGCATCGTTCGTGAAATTCCGCCTTGACGCGCGTCGATCAGCGGATATGCTTCGATTCATAACCATCGGGTTATGGATTTGGACATGCAGAACGCACACGACATGCTTTTCCGGACGCTTGCCGATCCCACCCGCCGCGCGCTCTTCGAGCGGCTGTGTGCGGACGGCGAGCTGACGGTTGCCGCGCTGACGGCCCATGCGGGCGTCTCGCAGCCCGCCGTCTCGAAGCATCTCGGCGTCCTGAAGCAGGCCGGGCTCGTGATCGACCGTCACGAAGGCCGGCAGACGCACTACAGCGCGCAGCCTCAAGCGCTGGCCCCATTGATCGACTGGACGAGCCAGATGGCCGGCTTCTGGCAGAACCGGTTCGATGCCCTTGAAGATCTTCTGAAAAGGATGGATCAGTAATGAACCAGGCCACCACCGAAACGCGCTCCGTCGTCGTCGACCGGGAGCTGCCTCATCCGCCGGAGAAGATCTGGCGCGCGCTCACGCAACCGCACCTGATCGAGGCGTGGCTGATGAAGAGCGACTTCGAGCCCGTCGCGGGCCGGGCCTTCAGCTTCCGCGCAGACTGGGGTTCGGTCGATTGCAAGGTCCTGACGATCGAGCCGCCGCACGCGTTGTCGTATACGTGGGCCGCTTACGGTCTCGAAAGCGTCGTCACGTGGACGCTTACGCCGACGCCGGCCGGCACGCACCTGCGGATGGAGCAGGTCGGCTTCCGCGCGGACCAGGAGCAGGCGTACCGCGGGGCGCAGCACGGCTGGGTCCGGTTCTTCGACGCGCTCGAACAGGTGCTGGCCCGCCCCGACGAAGGGTCGGAGGCGCGGGCATGAGCACCACGGACCTCACACCGTCGGCGCGTATCGACGCGCTGATCGCCGGCATTGCCGACTGGCGCGGCAAGACGTTCGCCGATCTCCGCCAGACGATCCTCGCGTCCGAGGCGGGCATCGTCGAGGAATGGAAATGGATGGGCAGCCCCGTGTGGGAGTGCGACGGGATGATCGCGGTCGCGAACGCGCACAAGGGCAAGGTGAAGCTGACCTTCATGCACGGCGCGAAGCTGCCCGATCCCGACCAGCTGTTCAACGACGGTCTCGACGGCAACGCGCGGCGCGCGATCGATTTTTTCGAAGGCGACCGGATCGACAAGCGGGCGTTGAAGAACCTCGTACGCGCGGCGATCGACTACAACCGTTCGCATCTGAAGAAGAACGCGCGGGCGGGTGCGGGTGCGAAGGGGCGAAGCAGCAAGGCGGCGTGATGTGGCGCGGCGCCGTTATCGGTCCTTGCGCCGGAAAGTGAACATGGTGCCGCCACAGCAGTCGCCTTGCTGCAAGTAGACGGTGAAGGTTTTGTCAACGACGGCATAGCTGATGGTCACGACGTCCAGGCGGTCGTTGGGCAAATAGCTTCCCGACATCGCCGGAACGAAATCAATCGCGTCGCGGGCGAGCAGGTAGAGATGCTCGTCATGCACCGTCGTGGCAGGCGACAGGGTGTTCAGCGCGTTCTCCGCGGCGCTGTCGTGGGGCTGGCCGATCTCGTACTGCATGCCTGCATCGCGGTACGGGATCGACAGCAGCACCTTGCCCTCGACACTCAGGCGCGTCGCGAGCGCTGGGTCCACGGTGATCGTCATGCTGTCGAGCCGGTGCAGGTCCTCGCGTGTCAGGCTCACGTCCGAGAACTCGCGACGCGCCATTGAGATGACCGATATGTTTGATTTCCATCGGCCTTTCTCGCGCCATGAATCCCACATGCCGTTGGCCCAGCCGGAGCCGGTGATGTTGTCGAGCACGTAAGTGCCGATTGCGTGCGTGAGAATCTCGCGTTTCGAGCCGATGACGATTTCCGACGTCTGATGCGCGTCGACGGGCAAATGCCGGTCGCCACGGGCCGATGCCCAGGTTCCGTCGAGCGTGTTGCCGGTCACCTTGCCTGTGAAGGTGCCGGTGTGTTGACCGCCACTCCCGATCTCCTCCATCGTAAAGGTGCCCGCTGGATCAATCTTGCCGCTCAGCGCGATAACGTTGCGCTTGCCGGCGTAGCGATAGCTTCCCGTCAACTTTCCTTCGATATTCTTGAGATCCATCGTGAACGCATAGCGGTCACCGATCCGGCCTGCAAAGTACTTGTGGAAGTACTGAGTGTCGGCCAGCGCTGTCGTGGCAGTGATCAAGGACAGAAGCACTGCGGCGAGTTGCAGGGCAGGACGGAACATGGGGCGCGGTAGGGGTCGATGGTGGCGCCATTGTGACACGGTGCCCCGAGTCGCGACGTAGCCGGTCCCGCGCGTGGTGCGGCCCATCGGCGGGACGTCGATTCATCCGCGATGACCGCAAAAAAAAGCCCGACACGAGGTCGGGCTTCCAAATCGGCCGCAACCGCCGCGAGGCGGCTGCGGCACCTGCAAAAGCAGGGCGCTTACGCTGCGAGCAGCGAGCGCAGCACGAACGGCAGGATACCTCCGTGCTTGTAGTAGTCGACTTCGATCGGCGTATCGATGCGCAGCAGTACCTGCACGCGCTGCGATTCGCCGTTCTTGCGGTTGATCACGAGCGTAACATCCTGCTGCGGCTTGAAGTCGTCGCCGAGGCCTTCGATGTCGTACGTTTCGTCGCCGGTGATGCCGAGCGACTGGATGCTGTCAGCGCCCTTGAACTGCAGCGGCAGCACGCCCATGCCGACCAGGTTCGAGCGGTGGATGCGCTCGAAGCTGCGTGCGATCACGGCCTTCACGCCGAGCAGTTGCGTGCCCTTCGCCGCCCAGTCGCGCGACGAGCCCGTGCCGTACTCTTCGCCCGCGAACACGACCGTCGGCGTATCCGCACCGACGTACTGCATGGCCGCGTCGTAGATCGACTGCTGTTCGCCGCTCGGCTGGTGGATCGTCAGGCCGCCTTCGACGCGCGTGCCGTCTGCCTTCGCCGGGATCATCAGGTTCTTGATCCGGACGTTCGCGAACGTGCCGCGCATCATCACGTCGTGGTTGCCGCGGCGCGAGCCGTAGCTGTTGAAGTCGGCCTTCTGCACGCCGTTTTCCTTCAGCCACTTGCCTGCCGGCGAGTCTTCCTTGATCGAGCCTGCCGGGCTGATGTGGTCGGTCGTGACCGAGTCACCGAAGATGCCCAGTGCGCGCGCGCCCTTGACCGTCGGGATCGATGCAGCCGGTTCCATCGAGAAGTTGTTGCCGAAGAACGGCGGCTCCGCGATGTACGTCGACTTCGGCCAGTCGTAGACCTGGCCCGTTTCGCCCTCGATCTTGCTCCAGAGGTCGCCCTTCTTGGTCAGGTGCGCGTAGTTCTTCTCGAACTTTTCCGGATCGAGCGCGTACTTGAGCAGCGCATGGATTTCCTCGCTCGACGGCCAGATGTCGCCGAGGTAGATGTCGCGGCCACCCTTGCCCTTGCCGACCGGCTCGGTCATCAGGTCGCGCGTGATGTTGCCGGCGATCGCGTACGCGACGACCAGCGGCGGCGACGCGAGGAAGTTCGCGCGGATGTTCGGGTGGATACGCGCCTCGAAGTTACGGTTGCCCGACAGCACGGCTGCCGCGACGATGTCGTTCTTCGTGATCGCTTCGTTCAGCTCCGGCGTCAGGTCGCCCGCGTTGCCGATACAGGTCGTGCAGCCGTAGGCGGCGAGTTCGAAGCCGAGCTTCGACAGGTAGGGCAGCAGGCCCGTCTTCGTCAGGTACTCGGTGACGATGCGCGATCCCGGCGCGAGCGAGGTCTTGATCTTCGGATCGACCGTGAGGCCGGCCTCGACCGCCTTCTTCGCGAGCAGGCCGGCGGCCAGCAGCACGCTCGGGTTCGACGTGTTCGTGCACGACGTGATCGCGGCGATCAGCACGTCACCGTTCTTCACGTCGACGCCGTTGCTCGTCGTGTATTGCGTGGCCAGATCGTCCGCCTTCTTCGCGAAGCCGTTGTCCGCCACCGGCTTCGAGAACAGGTCGGTGAACGTCGACTTGACGTTGCCGATCTCGATGCGGTCCTGCGGGCGCTTCGGGCCGGCCAGCGACGGGGCGACCGTCGCCAGGTCGAGCGTCACGACCTTCGTGTAGTCGATGTCGCCGGCCTTCGGGATGCCGAACAGCTTCTGCGCCTTGAAGTAGTTTTCGAATGCGGCGATTTCCGCCTTCGTGCGGCCCGTGCCTTCGAAGTAGTCGATCGTCTTTTCGTCGACCGGGAAGAAGCCCATCGTCGCGCCGTATTCCGGCGCCATGTTGCCGATCGTCGCGCGGTCCGGCAGCGATAGCGACTTCGTGCCTTCGCCGAAGAATTCGACGAACTTGCCGACGACCTTCTCCTTGCGCAGCATTTCGGTGATGGTCAGCACCAGGTCGGTGGCCGTCACGCCTTCGATCAGCTTGCCCTTCAGCTCGACGCCGACGACGTCCGGCGTCAGGAAGTACACCGGCTGGCCGAGCATGCCGGCTTCAGCCTCGATGCCGCCCACGCCCCAGCCGACCACGCCGATGCCGTTGATCATCGTCGTGTGGCTGTCCGTGCCGACGAGGGTATCCGGGTAGTACACGGTGTCGCCGCCGTCCGCCTTCTTGTGGACGCCGCGCGCGAGGTATTCGAGGTTCACCTGGTGGACGATGCCGACGCCCGGCGGCACGACCTTGAACGTGTCGAATGCCTGCATGCCCCACTTCATGAACTGGTAGCGCTCGTTGTTGCGCTGGAATTCCAGTTTCATGTTCAGGTCGAGCGCATCCTTCTGGCGGAAGTAGTCGATCTGGACCGAGTGGTCGACGACGAGATCGACCGGGACCAGCGGCTCGATCTTCTTCGGGTTCTTGCCCGTGCGCTCCGCGACGCCGCGCATGGCCGCGATGTCGGCGAGCAGCGGCACGCCCGTGAAGTCCTGCAGCACGACGCGCGACACCACGAACGGAATCTCGTCGACGCGCTTGGCCGTCGGCTTCCAGTTCGCCAGCTGCTCGATGTGCTCTTCGGTGATCTTCTTGCCGTCGTAGTTGCGCAGCACGGACTCGAGCACGATACGGATCGACACCGGCAGGCGTTCGATCTTCGTCTTCAGTTCCTTGCCGAGCTGCGGCAGCGAGTAGAACTTGCCTTTGCCGGAACCGCTGTCG
This sequence comes from Burkholderia sp. Ac-20349, assembly GCF_017104865.1. NCBI lineage: Bacteria > Pseudomonadati > Pseudomonadota > Betaproteobacteria > Burkholderiales > Burkholderiaceae > Burkholderia > Burkholderia sp. Ac-20349. Next base: position 24,418 of record NZ_JAAGPM010000040.1, on the reverse strand, counting down.
AATTCCTTGAGGGTCTTGTGGAGATTGTGGGCCATGGTGATTTTCCTGGGTTTAAGGCTAGGAAACAACGTGTCCTGTAGATGACGGCTATATCACATACAAGTCGACGTACTGATCGACCGGCATCGCTTCGAGCTTTGCCTGGTCCAGCGACACGTCGAGAATCGCTTGTTGCTGCTTTGCCGGGAAGCGGCGGGCGAGGTTGGTCCGGAATTTCTCGACCAGGAGCGGGATGCCTTCGGTGCGGCGTCGCTGATGACCGAGCGGGTATTCGACCGCCACTTCGGCAAGCTTCGATCCGTCCGCGAACTCGATCGTCAGTGCATTCGCGATCGAGCGCTTGTCCGGGTCGTGGTAATCCTTCGTGAACTGCGGATCCTCGACGCACACGGTCTTTGCGCGCAGCGCGTCGATGCGGGGATCGGCGGCGGCCGAATCTTCATAGTCGGCCGCGGTCAGCCGGCCGAACAGCAGCGGCACGGCGACCATGTACTGGATGCAGTGGTCGCGGTCGGCCGGATTGGCGAGCGGGCCCTGCTTGTCGATGATGCGGATCGCGGCCGCGTGCGTGCGGATCGTGATCCGGCTGATCTCGTCGGTCGTGCGGCCCGCGGCGGCGAGCTGCGCGTGCAGCTGCAGCGCGGCCTCGGCGGCCGTTTGCGCGTGGAATTCGGCGGGGAACGCGATCTTGAACAGCACGTTTTCCATCACGTACGTGCCGTACGGGCGCTGGAAGCAGAACGGCTTGCCGTCGAACAGCACGTCGTAGAAGCCCCAGGTCTTGGCGGTGAGCGCCGACGGGTAGCCCATTTCACCCGTTTTCGCGATCAGCGCGAGGCGCACCGCGCGGGACGTGGCGTCGCCGGCCGCCCATGATTTGCGCGAGCCGGTGTTCGGTGCGTGGCGGTAAGTGCGCAGCGCCTGGCCGTCGACGAACGCGTTGGATACCGCGTTGATCAGCTCGTCGCGCGTGAGCCCGAGCAGCCGGCCGACGACGGCGGTCGACGCGACCTTCACGAGCAGCACGTGGTCGAGCCCGACCGCGTTGAACGAATTCTCGAGGGCGAGGCAGCCCTGGATCTCGTGGGCCTGGATCATTGCGACCAGTACGTCGCGCATCAGGAGCGGCTTCCGGCCGGCCGCGACGGCCGTGCGGGAGAGCCAGTCGGCCGTCGCCAGGATCCCGCCGAGGTTGTCGGACGGATGACCCCATTCGGCGGCGAGCCAGGTGTCGTTGAAGTCCAGCCAGCGGATCATCGCGCCGATGCCGAACGCGGCCTGGACGGGATCGAGCTGGAAGGACGTGCCGGGCACCTTCGCGCCGTTCGGCACGATCGTGCCGGGCACGACGGGGCCGAGCAGCTTGGTGCAGGCAGGGTAGGACAGCGCCTCGAGCCCGCATCCGAGCGTGTCGATCAGGCAATGACGCGCCGTCTCCAGCGCGAGCGCGCTGTCGAGACCGGTGTTCAGCACGTAGTCGACGATATCGACGAGTACCGTATCCGGAGCAGGGCGGACGTTGGAGACCGGGGCGGACATCGAGGGGCCGATGGGAACGCGCTTAGTTCGTTGCCGGCTTCAGCTCGTTCGATTGCGTCGGCGCAGCCGTGCCTTGTGCCATTTCCGGCGTCACGCATTCGTCCGCGAGGCGCTCGCCGCCGTTTGCGTCCGAGAACAGCATTGCCTTGGTCGGGATCACGATCAGCTTGAAGCCTGCTGCCGGATCGTAGAACGTGTCGGCGCCCGTCGTCGTGGCTTGACGCGGCAGCTTGTAGTTCTTCTTCGCCCAGTGAACCGTGACGACCTGGTCGCGCTTCATGTCGCCGGCGAGGTCGAACGACAGGCCTTCCTTACAGGACCACTTGACCGCGCCGTCCGGTACCGGATCGACCTTGGCGGCTGCGCGCGCCTGCGCCTTCTTGCTGCGCGGGATGATGCGCTTGGCCGGCGCCGGGCGCTTGGCCGTAGCCTTCTTCGCGGTCGTCGTGGCCGTACCCTGGGCAAACGCGCTCGGAGCCGACACCAGCATCGTGGCGGACAAGGCGCCGATGGCGGTAGCGATCAGGAGTTTCTTCATGGAGTCAGAACCTTTCGATAATCAGTTGACAAGGGCCGGCAATCGAAGTGGCCGGCCGGTTTGAAACTGCACGCGCCCCGAAAGCGCGCAGCGGCCGCTATTTTCACCTATTTGGCCGCGTATATATCAGGTTTTCGGGCTCCGTTACGTTTTTTGTCGTTTCGCAAAACTCTATCCGGTTCGCGCGTCGTCGAATGCATGAATCTCGTGTCTCGGCCGGCGGCGCGCGCTTACGGCGCGCTGCCTGCGGCGGCCGGCCCGAACAGCGGCGCGGCCTCGGCCGGTACGGGCTGGCCGGTGGCCCGCGCGCGGCGCAGCACCGACCAGTAATACCGGTAGCTCGCGCGATCGTGCAGCGTATCACCGTGGCGCGTCGGCCCCCAGTCGGCGGCCTGCGCGGCCAGCAGGATCTCGGCGGCCAGCGCGACCTCGTCGGTGCGCGGCGCGAATGCGTCGACGATCGGGCGGATCTGCGCGGGGTGGATGCTCCACATCCGCGTGAATGCGAATTCGTCGCGCGCGCGGCGTGCATCGCCGGCGACGATGCCCATGTCGCGCACCTCGGTCGTCACGTTGTGCGACGGCGTCTTGCCGTGCGCGTGGCAGGCCGCGGCGATTTCCAGCTTCGCGCGGCGCACGAGCGGATGCTCGAACTGGCCCGGCGAGCGCATCGCGGAATCGGGAATCGCGCCATGGTGCGCGGAGACGAAATCCATCAGCCCGAAGCTCAGCGTGCCGACCGTCGGCAGCGCGGCGAGGGCGGCCGCCTGCGCGAGCGCGCCGTGCGTCTCGACCAGCACGTCGACCGGGATCGGCTGCGCGATGCCGAGCTCGCGGCGCGTGCCTTCGATGAACGCGGTCATTTCGGCTGCGTCGGCGGCACTCGCGATCTTCGGGAGCGTGATGTAGGCGGGGGCGCGCGCCGCACGCAGCACGATGCGCACGTCGTCGCGCCAGTGCGGGTGGGAAAAGTCGTGGATACGGACGCCGACGCGGCCGAAGCGGTTCTCGGCGCTGCCGAGCAGTTCGGCGACGAGTGCCGCGTGCGCGGCTTCCTGGCCGACGGCCGCGCCGTCTTCGCAGTCGAGCGTGATGTCGAAAACGGGGCCCGTTTCGGCCTGCAGCGCGAGCGACTTGCGCATCAGCTTTTCGCTGCCCGCGTAGTGATCGCAGCAGGGCAGGATCGCGGGCGGGGACGCCCCGTCGTACAGCACTTGTGCAGGAGTGAGCGCGGCCATCTCGTCTACGTCAGGGAAGCGGGTCAACGTGGAGAAAATCGGATTCGGGCGCGTTCTGGGCCGGGGCGCGGCGGGCGCGGGCGGCAAAACGTGCGCGGATCGGATCGGTCGGCCCGCGCCGGCGGCATGCCGGCCCGGGCCGAGACCGGGCTGCCCGAGGGCGGCCCGGCAAGATGCGTGATGCTTAGTTCTTCAGCAGGTGGGCGACGCCATCGCGCTCTTCGAGCAGCTCGGCCAGCGTGCCGTCCATCTTCTCGCGCGAGAACGCGTCGATTTCCAGGCCTTCGATGCGCTTGTACTCGCCGTTTTCGCAAACGACCGGCACGCCGTAGATGATGTCTTCAGGGATGCCGTACGAGCCGTCCGACGGGATGCCCATCGTGACCCACTTGCCGTTCGTGCCGAGGACCCAGTCACGCACGTGGTCGATCGCTGCGTTCGCTGCCGACGCTGCCGACGACAGGCCGCGCGCTTCGATGATCGCCGCGCCGCGCTTGCCGACGGTCGGGATGAACGTGTCACGGTTCCACACGTCGTCGTTGATCAGCTTCAGCATCGACTCGCCTTCGGCGGTCGCGAAGCGGAAGTCGGGGTACATCGTCGGCGAGTGGTTGCCCCACACGGCGAGCTTCTCGATCGATGCGACCGGCTTGCCCGACTTCGCTGCGAGCTGCGACAGCGCGCGGTTGTGGTCGAGGCGCAGCATGGCCGTGAAGTTCTTCTTCGGCAGATCCGGTGCCGACTTCATCGCGATGTACGCGTTGGTGTTCGCCGGGTTGCCGACGACCAGCACCTTCACGTCGCGGCTCGCGACTTCGTTCAGCGCAGCGCCCTGAACCGTGAAGATTTCGGCGTTTGCCGACAGCAGGTCCTTGCGCTCCATGCCCTTCGAGCGCGGACGTGCGCCGACCAGCAGTGCGACGTCGGCATCCTTGAATGCGACCTTCGGATCATCGGTGATCACGACGCCCGACAGCAGCGGGAACGCGCAATCGTCGAGTTCCATCACGACGCCTTTGACGGCGCCTTGGGCTTGCGGGAGGTCGAGCAGTTGCAGGATGACCGGCTGGTCCTTGCCGAGCAGATCGCCGTTCGCGATGCGGAACAGCAGGGAGTAAGCGATTTGACCTGCGGCGCCGGTGACGGCAACACGCTTTGCGGGCTTAGCCATTGAAAATCTCCAGGACGGGTGAAGCGTTGGACACTCGCGAAAACGCCATTCTATGCGCGTTGTGCTGAGTGTTGCATTGAAGCAGGGCGGAGGACTCGCGATGGCAGACGCGGTGAACCTGGAGACGGCCGTGGCACGTAGCCGGGGACGCGCTTTTGCACCCGCGAACCCTTGCTCGACCCGGAGTGTAGGAGCCGTCCGGCTCAAAGTCAAACGGTATCATATGTCTTATATAAGACAGATGTTTTGCGGAAATTGAGTGGACTTAAAAGTGCGGTTTGTGATGAAATGCGCGCCATGACATCGAACCAGGCGAATACCGCGAATCAGACCGGCGCAGGCGGCCCAGGGCAGCCGGGCGCGAGCGATCCCGCACCTTCGCCTGCGGCGCCGCCGTCGCCGACGTTCAGCCCGTTATACCAGCAGATTAAGTCATTGATCACGCAAAGTCTCGAATCCGGTGAATGGAAGCCGGGCGAGATCATCCCGAGCGAGGTGGAGCTCGCGGCTCGCTACAAGGTCAGCCAGGGCACCGTCCGCAAGGCGATCGACGAGCTGGCCGCCGAAAACCTCGTGGTCCGGCGGCAGGGCAAGGGCACTTTTGTTGCAACGCACAATGAGGATCGCGCGCAGTTCCGCTTCCTCCGCCTGCTGGCCGACGACGGTGCCGAGCATCCGCACGTGAGCCGCCTGCTCGAATGCCGGCGCCTGCGCGCGCCGGCCGAGATCGCGCGGCAGCTCGACCTGAAGCCGGCCGATCCCGTCGTGCAGGTGCGCCGTCTGCTGGAGTTCGAGAAGGAAGTGACGGTGCTCGACGAGATCTGGCTGCCGGGCGCGATGTTCCGCGGCCTGACGTTCGAGCGGCTGAGCGAGTACAAGGGGCCGCTCTACGCGATGTTCGAGACGGAGTTCGGCACGCGGATGATCCGCGCGACGGAAAAGATCCGCGCGGTCGCGGCGGAGCCGGCGGTGGCCGACCTGCTGCACGTGCCGGCGGGTTTTCCTTTGCTGTCGGTCGAGCGCGTGTCCTATACATACGGAGACCGGCCGGTGGAAGTGCGTCGCGGCTGGTATGTCACAACCGGGTACTACTATCAGAATGACTTGAGTTGACGGTGTATCGGCTCAAGCCGAGTGCGTTCGCGTTCCCCACGTTCGCGAAGCACGTTTCGGGCCGCCTTTTGTTCTTGTTCGCGCAACTATCCAGAGCAGACTTTCGCTGCAGCGCGATATAAAAAGGCGCTAAAATCGCGGATTAGTGTGACAACATAGTAGGGGTCTAGCATGACTGATGCAGTAAGAAAGCCGAGGCCGGAATACCGGAACATCGGATTTGGCGATATCACGATGAAATATCGCATGCCGCTGGCAGCGATATTGTCGATTCTCCATCGAGTCAGCGGCGCGCTGCTGTTCTTGTTCCTGCCGTTCCTGCTGTTCCTCTTCGACCAGAGCCTCACGTCCGAGCTCAGCTTCGAAGTCTTCAAGGCTTTCCTCTCCAACATCATCGTCAAGCTGATCGTCCTCGCACTGTCGTGGGCCTTCTTCCACCATTTCTGCGCCGGCATTCGCCACCTGCTGATGGACGTCAATCACGACGCCGTCACGAAGGAAGGCGGCAAGCGGACGGCAGTCGTCGTCTTTGTCGTCTCGATCGCCCTGACGATCGCCATGGCACTCAAACTGTTCGGAGCATTCTAAGAAAATGGCAGCCAATAACCGAATCGGCTCGAAGCGCCTCGTCGTCGGCGCGCACTACGGCCTGCGCGACTGGCTCGCGCAACGCATCACCGCCACGATCATGGCGGTCTACACGGTCATCCTGCTCGTCCTGTTCTTCGGCGCGCACGATTTCTCGTACGAAGGCTGGGCCTCGATCTTCGCCGCGCAATGGATGAAGCTCGCGACCTTCGTGATGCTGCTTTCCCTCTTCTACCACGCATGGGTCGGCGTGCGCGACATCTGGATGGACTACGTGAAGCCCGTCGGTGTGCGCCTGCTGCTGCAATCGCTGACCATCGTCTGGCTGCTCGCATGTGCGGGCTACGCCGCGCAGATTCTCTGGAGAGTGTAAAGAATGGCTGCAATCAAATCTAACCTCCCGCGTCGCAAGTTTGACGTGGTGATCGTCGGCGCGGGCGGCTCCGGCTTGCGCGCAGCGCTGCAACTGTCGCGCGCGGGCCTGTCGGTCGGCGTGCTGTCGAAGGTGTTCCCGACCCGTTCGCACACGGTGGCCGCGCAGGGCGGTATCGGCGCGTCGCTCGGCAACATGAGCGAAGACAACTGGCACTTCCACTTCTACGACACGATCAAGGGCTCCGACTGGCTCGGCGACCAGGACGCGATCGAATTCATGTGCCGTGAAGCGCCGAACGTCGTGTACGAACTCGAGCACTTCGGCATGCCGTTCGACCGTAACGCGGACGGCACGATCTACCAGCGCCCGTTCGGCGGCCACACCGCGAACTACGGCGAGAAGCCGGTCCAGCGCGCATGCGCGGCCGCCGACCGTACCGGTCACGCGCTGCTGCACACGCTGTACCAGCAGAACGTCGAAGCGAAGACGCAGTTCTTCGTCGAATGGATGGCGCTCGACCTGATCCGCGACGCGGAAGGCGACGTGCTCGGCGTGACGGCCCTCGAGATGGAGACGGGTGACGTCTACATCATGGAAGGCAAGACCACGCTGTTCGCAACGGGCGGCGCAGGCCGGATCTTCGCGGCATCGACCAACGCGTTCATCAACACCGGCGACGGCCTCGGCATGGCTGCGCGTTCGGGCATCGCGCTGCAGGACATGGAGTTCTGGCAGTTCCACCCGACCGGCGTGGCCGGCGCGGGCGTGCTGATCACCGAAGGCGTGCGCGGCGAAGGCGGTATCCTGCGCAACGCGAACGGCGAGCGTTTCATGGAGCGCTACGCGCCGACGCTGAAGGATCTGGCGCCGCGTGACTTCGTGTCGCGTTCGATGGACCAGGAAATCAAGGAAGGCCGTGGCGTGGGTCCGAACAAGGATCACGTGCTGCTCGACCTGTCGCACATCGGCGCCGAGACGATCATGAAGCGTCTGCCGTCGATCCGCGAAATCGCGCTGAAGTTCGCGAACGTCGACGCGATCAAGGAACCGATCCCGGTCGTCCCGACGATCCACTACCAGATGGGCGGCATCCCGACCAACATCCACGGTCAGGTCGTCGGCACGTCGCGCGGCGGTCACAAGGATCCGGTCAACGGCTTCTACGCAGTGGGCGAATGCTCGTGCGTGTCCGTGCACGGCGCGAACCGCCTCGGCACGAACTCGCTGCTGGACCTCGTGGTGTTCGGCCGTGCGGCCGGCAACCACATCGTCGAGCACGTGAAGAACCAGAAGGAACACAAGCCGCTGCCGGCCGATGCAGGCGAATTCTCGCTGGCGCGCCTGGCGAAGCTCGACAAGTCGACCTCGGGCGAATACACGCAGGACGTCGCGAACGACATCCGCTCGACGATGCAGAAGCACGCAGGCGTGTTCCGCACGTCGAAACTGCTGAAGGAAGGCGTCGACGAGATGGCCGGCCTGAAGGCACGCGTGGAAAACATCCACCTGAAGGACAAGTCGAAGGTGTTCAACACCGCGCGCGTCGAAGCGCTCGAGCTGGAGAACCTGATCGAAGTTGCTCGCGCAACGATGGTGTCGGCGGAAGCACGTAAGGAAAGCCGTGGCGCACACGCCCACAGCGACTACGAACACCGCGACGACGACAACTGGCTGCGCCACACGCTGTGGTACAGCGAAGGCGATCGCCTCGACTACAAGCCGGTTCAAATGAAGCCGCTGACGGTCGAATCCGTGCCGCCGAAGCCGCGCACGTTCTAAGCCGAGTCAAAGGAATCCGAAATGGCAAAACGCATTTTTGAAGTCTACCGCTACGATCCGGACAAGGACGCAGCGCCGCGCATGCAGACGTACGAGCTGGAGCTCGAGCACGAGCGCATGCTGCTCGACGCACTGGTCAAGCTGAAGGCCGTGGACGAGACGCTGTCGTTCCGCCGCTCGTGCCGCGAAGGCGTGTGCGGTTCGGACGCGATGAACATCAACGGCAAGAACGGTCTCGCGTGCCTGACGAACCTGAACGACCTGCCGCAGAAGATCGTGCTGCGTCCGCTGCCGGGCCTGCCCGTCGTGCGCGACCTGATCGTCGACATGACGCACTTCTTCAACCAGTACCACTCGATCAAGCCGTACCTGATCAACGACGCGCCGCCGCCGGAGAAGGAACGCCTCCAGTCGCCGGAAGAGCGCGACGAGCTCGACGGCGTGTACGAGTGCATTCTGTGTGCGAGCTGCTCGACGTCGTGCCCGAGCTTCTGGTGGAACCCGGACAAGTTCGTCGGCCCGGCCGGCCTGCTGCAGGCTTACCGCTTCATCGCGGACAGCCGCGACACGGCCACCGGCGAGCGTCTCGACAACCTGGAAGACCCGTACCGTCTGTTCCGTTGCCACACGATCATGAACTGCGTCGACGTTTGCCCGAAGGGCCTGAACCCGACGAAGGCGATCGGCAAGATCAAGGAACTGATGGTCCGCCGCGCGGTTTAAGGTCGGCATGAGCGACGATTCGCATCAATCCGACCCGCACCGTCGCGCACGCCTCCGCTGGCGTGCGCGGCGGGGTCTGCTGGAAAACGACATCATCTTCGAGCGTTTCTTCAGCAGATACGAGCATGACCTCACCGATGCAGACGTAGGCGCGTTGTCGCGCCTGCTCGATCTGAGCGACAACGACCTGATGGACTTGCTCCTCGCGCGCAAGGAACCAGAAGGCGACCTAGACAGCCCGGATATTCACCGGCTGTTGGAGATGCTGCGCAACGTGTAACGCCAAGGTGTAACGCGCTGTGCCCGTTATCGAATCCCGTTTCTATTTTCGATTGAGGATGTGCCATGACTCCGTCTGATGTTAAAGCCACGCTATCGTTCAGCGACAACTCGCCGAGCGTCGAACTGCCGATCTACAAGGGCACGATGGGCCCGGACGTAATCGACATCCGCAAGCTGTACGGCCAGACCGGCAAGTTCACGTACGACCCGGGCTTCATGTCGACGGCAGCTTGTAATTCGGCGATCACGTACATCGACGGCGACAAGGGCGAGCTGCTGTACCGCGGTTACCCGATCGACAACCTCGCGCAAAACGCGGACTTCCTCGAAAGCTGCTACCTGCTGCTGAAGGGCGAACTGCCGAACGCAGCGCAGAAGAAGGAATTCGTCGACACCGTCACGAAGCACACGATGGTGCACGAGCAGATGCACTTCTTCTTCCGTGGCTTCCGCCGCGACGCGCACCCGATGGCGATCCTGGTCGCCGCAGTCGGCGCGCTGTCCGCGTTCTACCACGACTCGCTCGACATCAACGATCCGCGTCACCGTGAAGTGTCGGCGATCCGCATGATCGCGAAGCTGCCGACGCTCGTCGCGATGGCGTACAAGTACAGCATCGGTCAGCCGTTCGTGTATCCGAAGAACTCGCTGTCGTACAGCGCGAACTTCATGCACATGATGTTCTCGAACCCGTGCGAAGAGTACAAGGTCAACGACGTGCTCGTCCGCGCACTCGACCGTATCCTGATCTTGCACGCCGATCACGAGCAGAACGCATCGACGTCGACCGTCCGCCTGGCCGGTTCGTCGGGCGCGAACCCGTTCGCATGTATCGCGGCCGGTATCGCATGTCTGTGGGGCCCGGCGCACGGTGGTGCGAACGAAGCCGCGCTGAACATGCTCGAGCAGATCGGTTCGCCGGACAACATCCCCGAATTCATCAAGCAGGTGAAGGACAAGAATTCGGGCGTGAAGCTGATGGGCTTCGGTCACCGCGTGTACAAGAACTACGACCCGCGTGCGAAGCTGATGCGCGAAACGTGCTACGAAGTGCTGAACGAACTGGGCCTGCACGACGACCCGCTGTTCAAGCTCGCGATGCAGCTCGAGAAGATCGCGCTGGAAGACGAATACTTCGTGTCGCGCAAGCTGTACCCGAACGTCGACTTCTACTCGGGCATCGTCCAGCGCGCGCTGGGCATCCCGACGTCGATGTTCACGTGTATCTTCGCGATGGCACGTACGGTCGGCTGGATCGCACAGTGGAACGAAATGATCGGCGATCCGGAGCAGAAGATCGGCCGTCCGCGTCAGCTGTTCATCGGCGATACGCCGCGCGAAGCGAAGCCGCTCAACGCACGTTAAGTCGTGCGCGGCGCGAACGGCCGGCAGGCCGCTCGCGTCGGGCGATCGCAACGCCACGACACCCCGACGGGTCATCCCGTCGGGGTGTTTTCATTTGTGCGGCCGGGGTTCGCCCGGGCCGGCGCGGCGCTCCAGCGACGGCGGGCGCGTGTCGAGTGCGGGGGCATCGTCATCGGGCGCGTGACCGTGCTGCACGAAGAACTGCCGGTATGCGCCGGGCGTCATCCCGCGCGCGGCGAGAAACTGGCGGTTGAAGTTCGCGGCATTCGGAATGCCGCAGCGCGCGGCCACGGTCGCGATCGGCCAGTCGGTGCCGACGAGATGACGGCACGCGTGCGCGAGCCGCAGCCGCTGCACGTAGCGGCCGACGCTTTCGCCGAGATGCCGGACGAACAGGCGCTGCAGCGTGCGTTCGGACATGTGCGCAGCGGCGGCGAGCGTGTCGACGCGCAGCGGTTCGTGGAAGTGCCGGTCGATTGCGTCGAGCACGCGATCGAGGCGTTCGGCTTCGGGGGCGGCCGTGTCGGCGTGCGGTGCCGTGCCGTCGGCGCGGTCGTACGCGTGTGCGGTGGCGAGCGGTTCGCCGCCGGCGTCCGCGAGATCGGCGAGCGTGTCGAGCGCGGCCGCGAGCCGCGTGCGTGGTGATGGGTCGAGCAACTGCGGCAGCCGTGCGCGCATCGCGGAGGCCGCGTCCGCATCGAAGCGCAGGCCCGGTGCGGCACGCCGCAGCAGCGAGCGCAGCGGCGCGTATTCGGGACAGCAGTCGGCCAGCCGCCTCACCCAGTCGCCGTCGAACCAGATGACGAGCGCGACTTCGGGCGCATCGCGATCGATGCGTGCGTTCGACGACCAGGTATGCGGCAGGTTGGGCGGCACGAGCACCAGGTCGTCGTCCGCGTAGCGCGCGACGTGATCGCCGATGAAGCGCTGGCCGCGGCTGTTGAGCGTCAGCGTCAGTTCGTATTCGGGATGGCGATGCCATTCGAACGGAATGCGCGCGAGCTGGCGGTGATACACGCGGATCGAACAGCCGGGGGCGAAGGTCACGTGCTCGTACTGCGGTTTCATCGGCGGCCTCCGGGCGAGGGCGGGCATCGCGCCGTGGCATGATCGTGAGCATTCGTCACGACGGAGCGATGCGATGTTTTCACATGTTTGCGTGGGTGTGACCGACACCGCGCGCGCCTACGATTTCTACGCGCCGCTGTTCGCGGAACTCGGGCTGCGCCTGAAATTCCGCGAACCGGACGGCTGGTCGGGCTGGATGCCGGCCGACGCCGACCGGCCGCTGTTCTTCTTCGGCCAGCCGCTCGACGGCCGCGCGCCCGAACCGGGCAATGGCCACACGATCGCGTTCGTTGCACCGACGCGTGCGCACGTCGATCGCTGCCACGCGCTCGCGCTGCGCCACGGCGGCACCTGCGAAGGGCCGCCGGGCCTGCGGCCGGACTATCACCGCGACTACTACGGCGCCTATTTCCGCGATCCGGACGGCAACAAGCTCTGCGTGGTCTGCCATCGTCCCGAGTGATGCACGATTGTCAGGATTGTATCGATAGTTGGCCGGATAGGGGTGATGGTGGTCGCGTACCGGCCGTACGCTGACAGCACATCACGACACCTGTCAGCGAGGAGACCACGATGCAACTGACGATTGACGACCTGCCTGCCGCGATTCGCGCGGCGAAAAGGGGGCTGCGCGCCGACCTGCCCGGTTATGCGGCCACGTTCCGCGAACTGGAAGGAGACATCGCGCGGCAGGTCGACGCGATTCGCCGCACGCATGCGCATGGCCATGACGTGATTCCGGTGGTGCCGTTCGCGGACATCGCGGGCGGGACCGTCGATCCGCACGCGGTTGCCGCGATCCGCACGCATGGCGCGGTCGTGATTCGTGGCGTATTCGATGCGCAGCAGGCGCGCGACTGGAACGACGAGATCGGCGCGTACCTGGACGCGAACCGCTTCGCCGAGCGGCTGCACGCACGCGCCGAAGACCGCTATTTCGGCAATCTCGCGTCGGGCAAGCCGCAGATCTACGGCGTCTACTGGTCGAAGCCGCAGGTGGCTGCGCGCCAGTCTCTGGCGCTGACCCAGGCGCGCGTGTTCCTGAACCGCCTGTGGCGGCATGCGGACGGCACGCACACGCATTTCGATCCCGACCAGGTGCCGGCCTATGCGGACCGGATTCGCCGCCGCCCGCCCGGCTCGACGTCGCTCGGGCTGTCGCCGCACGTCGACGGCGGCTCCGTCGAACGCTGGCTCGGCGCGAATTTCCGCCAGGTCTACCGTCACGTGCTGGCCGGTCGCTGGCGCGATTACGACCCGTTCGATGCGGCGTTTCGTCCGGACGTCGAGGAGATCCCGTCGCCGGCCGTGTGCTCGATGTTCCGCACGTTCCAGGGCTGGACCGCGCTGACGCCGCAGGGGCCCGGCGACGGTACGCTGCAGTTGATCCCGGTCGCGAACGCGATGGCCTACGTCGTGCTGCGCGCGCTGCAGGACGATGTCGCCGACGACGACCTGTGCGGCGCGCGTCCCGGCCGCGCGCTGTCGATCCGGCCCGAATGGCACGCGCTGCTGCTCGATGCACTGGTGCCGATCCCGCACATGGAGCCGGGCGACGCGGTGTTCTGGCATGGCGACGTCGTGCACGCGGTCGAGGATGCGCATCGCGGCAATGGCGACAGCAACGTGATGTACATCGCGGCCGCACCCGGTTGCGCGAAGAACGACGCGTACCTGCAGCGCCAGCGGGCTGCGTTCCTGCGCGGCGAGAGCCCGCCCGATTTTCCGGCCGATCATTTCGAGGTCGAATTCGACGGTCGCGGCGGGGAGGGCGATCTCACGGCACTCGGCCGTTCGCAGATGGGTTTCGGGCCGGGCCTGTAGCCGGCGCACCGCAGGCGAAGGCGGCCGTTCGCCCGGCGGTGAACGGCCGTTTGCCGAATCCGCTGCGTACCGCGTGCAATTCGACGCAATCGGCTGTCGGCACCGCCGAAATCGACGCGAATTGCGCAATTTGGCTTCCGATAATGGTCCGGACACAACGCAGCCACCCCGTTGAAGCACGGGTGTGGCGCTGACCATGGAGGAGTCGATGCAATTCACGCAAGCGATCGTTCGCCGCCCCGCGCCGTCCTGTGGCGCGGGCCTGACCACCGCCGAGCTCGGCGCGCCCGACTACGACAAGACGCTCACGCAGTTTCACGCTTACTGCGAAGCGCTGCGCACGCTCGGCGTCGAGCTGACCGAACTGCCGCCGCTGGACGCGTTTCCCGATTCGCACTTCGTCGAGGACACCGCGGTCGTGACGCCGGAATTCGCGGTGATCACGCGCCCCGGTGCGCCCGCGCGACGCGGCGAGACGGTGCATATCGAAGCGGCACTGGCCGCGCATCGCGACCTGCTGCCGATGCAGGACGGTCGCCTCGACGGCGGCGACGTGATGCAGGTCGGCAAGCGCTTCTACGTCGGCCTGACGGGCCGCACCGACGCCGCAGGCATCGCCGCGTTCGAATCGCTGGTGTCGCGCTACGGCTATTCGGTCGTCGCGGTGCCGGTGGGTGCCGGCCTGCATCTCAAGTCGGTCGTCAACGCGCTCGGCGACGACACACTGCTCGTGACCGAAGCGCTGGCCGCGCATCCGGCGTTCGCCGACTATCGCCGGATCGCGATCTCGGCCGCCGACGAATACGCGGGTAACACGCTGCGCGTAAACGGCACGCTGATCACCCCGGCCGGCTACCCGCGCGTGCACGATGCGATCGCATCGCTCGGGCTGCCGCTGCACGTGATCGACACGAGCGAGTTCCGCAAGATGGACGGCGGGCTGACCTGCCTGTCGCTGCGGTTCTAGCCGATTGGCGCGCGGCCGCTTCGGCCGGATAATGTGGCCCCCGCGCGGAACCGGAGACGTTCCGCGCACCAGCCACGACCCGACCGGAGCGAACGCGGATGACCGACAAGAAGATGCAGCTCGACAAGATCGATCTCCGGATCCTCGACATCCTGCGCACCGACGGGCGGATTTCCTACCGGAAGCTGTCGGAGCTCGTGAACCTCACGCCGCGGCCGTGCCAGGCGCGCGTGGAGCGGCTCGAGGCGCTCGGCGTGATCGAAGGGTACCGCGCGGTGATCAAGGCGCCGCGCGCGACCAAGCCGATCGTCGTGATCGCGCAGATCACGCTGGCCGACCACGGGCGTTCGCAGGCGCCGTTCGAGGACGAAATGCGGGCGAATCCGGCCGTGCTCGATTGCTGGCTCGTCAGCGGCACGTTCGATTTTCTCGTGCGGCTCGCGTGCGAGGATCTCGACGAGTACCGGCGGATCGCGAACGCGTGGCTGGAAAGCCCGCGGTTCCGGATCGAGAAGATCGTGACGACGGCCGAACTGCAGGCGATCAAGCGCAGCGTCGTGTGAGGCAGCCGGCCGGAAAGGGCCGGTTTCAACGCGAATGACCGGGTTGGGCGATTCGCATTCCGAATCAAATCGCCCGCCCCGAATCCAATCAGGGTGAACACTATGGATGCTTTGCAAGCGGCAGCGGAGACGGCCGCGCCGTCCGGAACGACGCTGAAGCGTCGTCTGCAGGGCCGCCACATCGCGATGATCGCGATCGGCGGTTCGATCGGCACGGGGCTGTTCGTCGCGTCGGGGGCGTCGGTCGCGCAGGCGGGGCCGGGCGGTGCGATCGCTGCGTATATCGCGATCGGGCTGATGGTGTACTTCGTCGTCACGGGCCTCGGCGAGATGGCCGCGCTGATGCCGGTATCGGGTTCGTTTGCGATCTACGGCGAGAAGTACGTCGACGAAGGTTTCGGCGTCGCGCTCGGCTGGACCTACTGGTACAGCTGGGCCGTGACGATCGCGATCGAGCTGGTCGCCGCGCAGATCGTGATGCGCTACTGGTTTCCAACCCTACCTGGCATCTGGTGGGGCGCGGGCTTTCTCGTGCTGATCTTCCTGCTGAATACGCTGTCGGTGCGTGGCTTCGGCGAATCGGAATACTGGTTCTCGTTGATCAAGGTCGTCACCGTGGTCGCGTTCATCGCGGCCGGGCTGCTGATCGCCGCCGGCCTGATCGGGAACGGGCATCCGGTCGGCCTGCGCAACTTCACGACGGGCGACGCGCCGTTCGTCGGCGGCGTGCACGCGATGATGAGCGTCGCGCTGATCGCGGGCTTCTCGTTTCTCGGCACCGAACTGGTCGGGATCACGGCCGGCGAATCGGAGAATCCGCGCCAGACGATCCCGCGCGCGGTGAAGCAGATCTTCTGGCGGATCATGCTGTTCTACGTGTTCGCGATTTTCGTGATCGGCCTGCTCGTGCCGTACACGGATCCGAACCTGTTGAAGAGCGATGTGACCGACATCGGCGTGAGCCCGTTCACACTGGTGTTCAGCCACGCGGGTTTCCGGCTCGCGGCCGGCGCGATGAATCTCGTGATCCTGACGGCCGTGCTGTCGGCCGGCAATTCCGGCACCTACGCGGCGACGCGGATGCTGTACAACCTCGCCGCGGAAGGGCGCGCACCCGCGATGTTCGCGACGCTGTCGCCGGGCGGCGTGCCGCGCAACGCGCTGTACGCGACGATGGCCGTCGGCGGGCTGTGCTTCCTCACGTCGTTGACCAACAACCAGAGCATCTATCTGTGGCTGCTGAATACGGTCGGCATCACGGGTTTCATCGCGTGGCTCGGCATCGCGGTGTGCCATTACCGGTTCCGCAAGGGCTTCCTGAAGCAGGGCTACCGGCTCGATCAACTGCCGTACCGCGCGAAATGGTTCCCGTTCGGGCCGCTGTTCGCGATCGCGATCTGCATCGTGATCTCGCTCGGGCAGGACTACCAGGCGTTCTTCGCGGCCCGCATCGACTGGATGGAAGTGCTGTCGATCTACGTGTGGATTCCGCTGTTCGTCGCGATCTGGTGGGCGTATCGCCGCGCGCGCAAGAGCCGGCTCGTGCGCTACGAGGAGATGGACATCGGGCCGTGGCTGACGCGTTCGGTCGAGGCGGTCGATGCGGGGGCGAGCCGGCCCGGGCGCGGCAACTGAGCGATGGCACGTACGCTGCCGGGCGATCGATGCGCTCGCCCGGCATCTCGCGTGCCCGGGGTGCCTCGCTTTCTGTCGGTTCCCTTTCGACTGGCGCTCGGTGCGGGTGCGTGACACTTTCATGTCGCGTTCGTCCATCGCGCGCCACCCGCGCAATCCTTTCGCAGCCCATTCGGCGGCTGCTTAATCGGCCCTTAAGCAAGCGGTCGGGATAATGGCGTCGCGTTTGCCTCGACCTGTCGCGGACGCGTCCATTCTCACGTTCATCCGCTCAGGAGCGACCGTTGTTCCGCTCTCCGCTTGCTTCGTCGTCGTTCTCCGCTTGCCGTTTGCGTGCCGCGCTTGCCGGTGCCGTGTCGTGTGCCGTCGTGCTCGGCGGCTGCACGGCATACCACCCGCGACCGTTGACCCCGCACGCGACACTGACCACCACCGACGCGCTGAACCGGATTCGCATCGATCCGGCGGCCATGCCGCTGCCGGAACTGGCTGCGCATCGCTTCGATCCATCCGATGGCTTCGACATCGAGGACATCGCGATGCTCGCGGTCGCGAACAATCCCGACCTGAAGCTTGCGCGCGACGATCTCGGGATTGCACAGGCGCAGGCGTTTTCCGCGGGCCTGCTGCCCGATCCGCAACTGTCGGTGTCGAGCGATTTCCCGGGCGCGGCCGGTCTCGAGCGCGCGTTCAACTACGGCCTGAGCATGGACGTGATGGCGATCGTCACGCGCAATGCGAACAAGCGGTCCGCCGACGCGACGGTGCGCAAGACCGATCTCGGTCTGCTGTGGCAGGAGTGGCAGGTCGTCGCGCAGGCGAAGCAGCTGTACACGAAGGCGCGCTACGAGGACGCGACGTTGCCGCTGCTCGCGCAGGCGCGCGCGCTCAACACGGCGCGCTACGAGCGGATCGCGCATGCGCGGCAGGCGGGCAACGTGACGGATGACGTCGTCAGCGTCGCGTCGACGGCCTGCAGCGATGCGCGCAAGCAATACGACGACATGGTGCGTGCACGCGAGCAGACGCACCACGACCTGAACGCGCTGCTCGGGCTCGCACCGGGCGTCGAACTGCGACTGGCCGGCGCCGACCGGGCGGTGCCGCTGACCGATGCGACGCTCGACGCCGCAGTGGCCGCGCTGCCGCAGCGGCGGCCCGACCTGATCGCGCTGCAGGCCGGCTACGACGCGCAGGAGCAGAAATATCGCGCCGCGATCCTGAACCAGTTTCCGAGCCTGAATGTCGGCTTCAATCGGGCACGCGACACGTCGGGCATTTATACGACCGGCTTTCAGATTGCGCTGAGCCTGCCGATCTTCAATCGCAACCGCGGCAACGTCGCGATCGAGCAGGCAACCCGCCAGCGGCTGGGCGACGAATACCAGTCGCGGCTGAACGTCGCCTATGCCGATATCGCGCACCTGCGTGCCGATTCCCGTCTCGCGACGGAGCAGCTTGCGCAGGACGAGGCTGCGCTGCCCGCGCTCGAACGGGCCGCCGAGCATGCCGGGCACGCGTACGCCGCGCACGATATCGCGCTCGGCCAGTACACCGACGCGCAGCTTGTCGCGCTGACGAAGCGGATCGACGTGGCGACGCAGCGCGATGCGCTCGCCGAGCAACGCATCGGCCTGCAGGCGTTGCTCGGCAGTGCCGTCCCCAATGCCTTTTCCACCGACTCCCCCCAGCGTTGACTTCATGCCAGCCGTCCTGAATTGCCTTACACGCCGCCGCGCGGCAGCATTCGCCGTCGCGCTTGCCGCGCTTGCGCCGTGCGCCGGGCCCGCGAGTGCCGATGAACCCGTGACCGCCTCGGTTGAAGCCGTGCGCGTGCAGCGTGCGCCGATCTCACAGCAAGTGCGTGCGTACGGCATTGTCGCCGCGTCGTCGGCGAGCGTGATGTCGGTGAACCTGCCGTACACCGCGCGTCTGCGCAAGGTTCTCGTGCTGCCCGGCCAGACGGTCGCGCGCGGCACGCCACTCGTCGTCGTGCAGGCCGATCCCGCCGCGGTGCTGGCCGCATCGCAGGCGGCGAGTGCATTGACGCTGGCGCGCGGCGAACTCGCGCGTACGCGCTCGCTGTACGACGACGGTCTCGCGACGCAGTCGCAGCTGGCCGCCGCGCAGAAAGCGCTCGACGATGCGCAGCAGGGGCTGGCCGCGCAGCAGCAGATGGGTGTGCATGGCGGCGACGTGACGATCGCGGCGCCGTCCGCGGGCGTCGTGTCGCAGCTGTCGGCGCTGCCCGGCGACCAGTTGCAGGCCGGCGCGACGATCGCGCAGCTTGCGGCGACCACCGGCGCGTCGAGCCACCAGGCGAATGTCACGCTCGGCGTCGATCCGTCGTCGGCCGCGTCGATTCATGCGGGCGACGCCGTCGTGCTGCACGGGTTGTCGACCGCGCTGGAACACGCGAATCCGGCGGGGCAGGTCGTCGTCGCGGGCGCGTCGATCGATCCGCAGAGCCAGCTCGTGAACGTCGGCGCGAACGTGCCGCTCGGCGGCACCGCGTTCATTCCCGGGACGCGCGTGAGCGCCGATATCGCGACGCAGACCGGCACGTGGTGGGTGGTGCCGCGCTCGGCGGTGCTGCGCGATGCAAAGGGTGCGTACGTGTTCCAGGTGACGCCGAAGCAGGCGGCACGTCGCGTCGATGTCGCGGTGCGCGTCGAAAGCGGCGACCGTTACGGCGTGGACGGCCCGCTGAATGCGGCCGAGCCGCTCGTCGTGACCGGCAACTACGAACTGCAGGACGGGATGGCCGTGCGTCTTGCCGGAGGCGTGCATCGATGAACTTCGGGCAATGGATGCAGCGGCACCGGCGCTCGCTGCTGTTCGTCGTCGCGCTGCTCGCGATTGCCGGTGCGCTGACGGCGTTCCGGCTGCCGATCTCGCTGTTTCCGAACGTGTCGTTCCCGCGCGCCGTCGTGTCGCTCGACGCCGGCGACCGGCCGGCCGAGCAGATGGCCACACTCGTGACCATGCCGGTTGAAGAGGCGCTGCGGCGCGTGCCGAACGTGCGCGACGTCGAATCGAAAACGAGCCGCGGTTCGGCCGAGATCTCGCTGAACTTCGACTGGGGCACCGACATGGCGCAGGCGACGCTGCAGGCGCAGTCGACGATCGCCGAGATCCTGCCGTCGCTGCCGGCCGGCACGACGATGCAGGTGAAGCGGATGGATCCGACCGTGTTCCCGGTGCTCGCCTACAGCCTCACGTCGTCGCGGCAGTCGCTGTCCGAACTGCGCGATCTCGCGCAGTTCCAGTTGCGGCCGCTGCTGTCGTCGGTCGACGGCGTGGCACGTGTCGAGGTGACGGGCGGCGCGCAGGACGAACTGCAGGTCGCGATCGATCCCGCGCGGCTTGCCGCGTACAAGCTGTCGGTGGAGGACGTGTCGAAGGCGATCGGTGCCGGCAACGTGCTGATGGCAACCGGGCGCATCGAGGATCACTACAAGCTATATCTGGTCGTTGCCGATACGACGATCACGTCGCTCGATACGCTGCGCAACGCGGTCGTCGCATCGTCGGGCGGCAACCAGGTGCGCGTGGGCGACGTCGCGACGGTGTCGCGCGGCACGGTCCCGCAATGGATCCGCGTGACCGCGGACGGACAGGATGCGGTGCTCGTCAACGTGTTCCAGCAGCCGGGCGCGAACAGTGTGGCGATGGCCGCGGCGATCCGCGCGAAGCTCGCCGATTTCCGCAAGCAGATGCCGTCGGGTGTCCGTCTCGCGAACTGGTACGACCAGAGCCAGCTCGTGATCGCATCCGCATCGAGCGTGCGCGACGCGATCCTGATCGGCGTCGTGCTGGCCGCGTTCACGCTGTTCGTATTCTTGCGCAACTGGAAGGTCACCGCGATCGCGGTCGCCCTGGTGCCGATCGTGATGAGCACGACGATCCTGCTGCTCGACGTGTTCGGGATGGGCTTCAACATCATGACGCTCGGCGGGATGGCGGCGGCCGTCGGGCTCGTGATCGACGACGCGATCGTGATGATCGAGCACATCGCGCGACGCATGCGCGAGGCGGGCGCTCACGCATTTCACGGCCGCGTGATGAGCGCGGCGCTCGAATTCACGCGGCCGCTCGCCGGGTCGTCGGCCGCGACGCTGATCATTTTCGTGCCGCTCGCGTTCCTGTCGGGCGTGACCGGTGCGTTTTTCAAGGCGCTGTCGATCACGATGGCGAGCGCGCTGTTCATTTCGTTCATCGTGAGCTGGCTCGCGATCCCGATCCTGTGCGATCACTGGCTGACGCCGGCCGATGCGGCGGAGCATCGCGAGTCGCGTTTCGCCCACTGGCTGAACACACGTTATGCGACGCTCGTCGAGCGCGTCAGCCGCCAGCCCTGGCTGGCATTCGCGGGCGTGGTGCCGCTGCTGGTCGTGGCCGCGTTCGCGTTCACGCGCGTCGGCAGCGGGTTCATGCCGTCGATGGACGAGGGCGGCTTCGTGCTCGACTACCATACGGCGCCCGGTACCTCGATCACCGAGACCGATCGCCTGATGCGCGAGGTGGAAACGATCATTCGCGAGAACCCGAACGTCGCGACGTATTCGCGCCGGACGGGCGCGGGCCTCGGCGGCGATCTCAACGAACCGAACAAGGGAGACTTCTTCGTGCGCCTGAAATCGGGGTCGCGCGAGCCGATCGATACCGTGATGGAAGAGATCCGTTCGAAGGTCGAGACGAACGTGCCCGGCGTGAATATCGAACTCGCGCAATTGATGGAGGATTTGATCGGCGACCTGACCGCGGTGCCGCAACCCGTGCAGATCAAGATTTATTCGGACGATCCGAATGTGCTCGAAGCAACCGCGCGACGTGTGGCGGCGCGCATCGGGAAGATTCAGGGCATCGTCGACGTCGACGACGGCATCAACCCGGCGGGCGATGCGCTCGACCTGCATATCCGGCCCGACGCGGCGGCCGCCGAAGGGATGGATCCGCAGTCGATCGCGCAGCAGGTGTCGGACTTGCTGGAGGGAAGCGTCGCGACGCAGTATCAGCAAGGTCCGAAGACGGTCGGCGTGCGCGTGCGGGTGGCGGACGCGATGCGGATGAACGGCACGGGGCTGGGCGCGTTGCAGATCCGCGCGCCGGACGGGCACCTGTTTCCGCTCGACCGCGTGACCGACCGTATCACCATCAGCGGTCAGCCGGAGATCAGTCGCGACAACCTGAAGCGGATGGTGTCCGTCACCGCGCGGATCGACGGTCGCGATCTCGGTTCGACGATCGCGGACGTGCAGCGCGCGCTTGGCGACGCGAACCTGTTGCCGTCGGGCGTCTATTACGAACTGGGCGGTCTGTATCAACAACAGCAGATCGCCTTCCGCGGGCTCATCGCGGTGTTCGGCGCGGCCGTTGCGCTCGTGTTCGCGCTGCTGCTGTTCCTCTACGAGCGATTCCGCGTGGCGCTCGCCGTGATGGCGATGCCGTTGTGTGCGACCGGTGCCGTGTTCGTCGGGCTATGGGTGACCGGCATCGAGCTGAACATCTCCGCCATGATGGGGATGACGATGATCGTCGGCATCGTGACGGAGGTGGCGATCTTCTACGTGTCGGAATTCCAGGGGCTCGTGCGCGACGAAGGCATGGCGCCGGATGTGGCGCTGCTGGCGGCCGGCCGCAACCGGTTGCGGCCGATTGCGATGACGACGATCGCAGCGATCCTGGCCTTGCTGCCGCTCGCGTTTGCACTCGGGCAGGGTTCGGCGATGCAGCAGCCGCTTGCGGTCGCGATCATTTCGGGGTTGATCGTGCAGTTGCCGCTCGTGCTGCTCGTGCTGCCGGCGCTGCTGCGCGTGTTGCTGTCGGGGCGGCGCCCGGGGAGGGCGCAAGGGTAAGGCCGCGCGCACGCACGTTGCGTCAGTCCGCTCGCGCAAGTCGCGCCTTCATGAAATCCACCCACGCGCGCACTTTCTGCGGGACGTGCCGCGTCGCGACGTATAGCGCGTAGACGTTCTGCTGCGGAAACCGGTACGCGGGCAGCGCGTCGACCAGTGTGCCGCTCTCGAGATCGTCGCGTACGAGCCATTCGGGCAGCAGCGCGACGCCGCTGCCCTGGCGTGCCAGTTCGCTTAATACCGATGCGTTGTCGACGACGATGCGAGGCTTCTGGGCCGGTCGAAACGCATGTTCGTTGCCCGCGCGATCGGTGAGCATCCATTCGGCGATCCGCTCGAGCCGGCTGTGGCCGAGCTGCGGCAAGCGGGCCAGGTCGTCGGGCGACGCCGGGTGCGGCAGCCCGGCTTTCGCGGGCAGACCGGGTGCCATCACGGCGAGCACATCGTAGGTGGCGAGGCAGACACCGCGATAGGGCAGGTCGCGAAAGTGCTCGTCGCGTCCGAGCCGGATCGCGACGTCGAAGCGGTCGCGCACGAGATCGGCCTGGGAGGTATGCGTTTCGAGCCGCACGCGCAACGCGGGATGTTGCGCGGTGAACGCATGCAGCATCGGGGCGAGGACGCGCGCTGCATACTCGACCGTCGACGTCACGCGCAGGATGCCGTGCATCCCGCCATGCTCGCCGCGCACCTCGTCGATCGCGCCTTCGGCTTCTTCGAGCACGCGCAGGCAGCGCTGGTAGAAGCGCTCGCCGGCGTCGGTCAGCTCGACACGCCGGGTCGTCCGCGTGAGCAGCGTGACGCCGAGCTCCGCTTCGAGCTGCTTGATGTTGAAACTGACGGCCGCCCGCGCCTGGTTCAGCGCGGTGGCGGCGGCCGTGAACGACCCGGCCTCGACCACGGCACGGAAGACGGCGAAACGATCGAGGCTCACCATGGTTGGGGCGTGGGTCCTGTCTATGCGTTGGATCGCTCGAAGGGTACCCGAATGTGCGGCCGCGTGCGGCGTGCGGTGCATGGCTGCGACTGCGCGGCGTTGCCGGGACGTGACCTGATTGTCAAAAAAATTCGACGAAACCGGTCGAATCCGGCCGCTTACCGATGGGCCGGCCGGCCTCTACACTGCGGCGTTTCGTGATGTTGCCGCCGCCATGACCGACCGTTCCAGAATCGCCGCCGTCTACCTGCTCGGCTTCGCGATCGATCTCGCGAACATGTTCATGCTGAACGCCGCGTATCCGGCGCTGCAGCGCGAACTGCACGCGTCGGTCGCGCAGCTTGCGTGGGTCGGCAACACATATGTGCTCGGCCTGACCGTCGTGATCCCGTTCGGCACGTGGCTCGCGCGCCGCTGCGGCGAGCGGCGCGTGTTCGCTGCATCGCTGCTGCTGTTCGGGTTCGGCAGCGCCGGCGTCGGCGCATCGCCGTCGATCGGGATGCTGCTCGCGTGGCGGCTGGTTCAGGGGCTCGGCGGCGGGCTGCTGATTCCGGTCGGGCAGACGATGGCCTATCGCGCGTATCCGCCGCAGGCGCGGGCGCGGCTCACGTCGGTCGTGATGATGGTCGCGCTGCTCGTGCCCGCGTTGTCGCCGGCGATCGGCGGTGCCATTGTCGAGATTGGAAGAGCAAACGTCTGACCTCCCGGACGGTCTTCCGATCTTCGGGCGCCGCTGCGGCGAGCGGCGCGTGTTCGCTGCATCGCTGCTGCTGTTCGGGTTCGGCAGCGCCGGCGTCGGCGCATCGCCGTCGATCGGGATGCTGCTCGCGTGGCGGCTGGTTCAGGGGCTCGGC
>NZ_JAAGPM010000039.1:0-58084 GCF_017104865.1 Burkholderia sp. Ac-20349 | reverse complement strand
ACCTGCGCGCGGCATGGGCCGACGTGCTCAAGCGCGCGAAGCTCGTCCAGCACCACAAGATCTCGCGCGAGGAGCTGTCGGTGCGCGAACACATGAGCCTGATCCTGCGCCGGCTGCAGAACGCGCGGTTGCCGAGCACGGAGAAGAACGTCCCGACGGCAAGCGACAGCCGGCCGAAGAAGGACAGGTTGGATTCGGGCATGGGGTCTGGACTCCTGTGGGCTCGCGACATGGCGAGCGATCTTGCCTGGGCACCCGGCGGCGGCGTGCGGATTGCGCACTGCCGCCGCCCGGCGCGTGATTCGGTCGCGCCCTCGCGGGTGCGGAAAACCCGTATTTTGCCCTGTGGCGGGCGAACCGGGCAGAAGTTGGGGGACAGAACGTTGCGACGCAACGGTTTCGGCCGCGCCGGATCGCACGTCGGCCGCGCTCGGCCGCGATGCTGCGACGCGTCAGCGCGGCTTGCGCCGCCGGGCCGCCTTCGCTTCGAATTCGCGCGACAGCATGCCGAGCGTGACTTCGCCGAAGCGGGCCAGCAGCGTCGTCTCGGCCTCTTTCAGCGTCGTCGACAGGTGCGCGTTGACGGCCTGCTCGACCAGGCACTCGGCCTCGTCGTCGGTGACGAGATCGGAGAACAGCGGCGGCTCACCCACCGCGCGGTAGACGTCGAGCAGCGTGATGTCGTCGAGCGCGACACTCAGCACCCATCCGCCGCCATGCCCCTTCTCCGACTGCACGTAGCCGCGGTCGCGCAAGCCGCCGAGCAGGCGCCGCACGACCACCGGATTCGTGCACAGCATCGTCGCGATCGCTTCGGACGTCATCGGGCCGTCGACCTGGTCCATGTGGATCAGCGCATGCAGCATGCGCGACAAGCGACTGTCGGTTCTCACAAGCGGCGCCCCCTCTCTCGAAACTTTTGAAGTTGCGTGAATGATACCATCGCCCTATCATGCAACTTCTCGTGTTTCATGAGTTGGGTTGGCCGTGATCGGAACACGTCAGTCATTCACGCAGGTTCAGGAAAGGAGAAGGTGCATGCATGGCCCTCATGAAGTGATCGTGATCGGCGGCAGCTTTGCGGGGCTGTCGGCCGCGATGCAGCTTGCGCGGGCGCGCCGCCGCGTGCTCGTGATCGACGCCGGCCGGCCGCGCAACCGCTTTGCCGCGCACGCGCACGGCTTTTTCGGGCAGGACGGCAAGCCGCCCGCGCAGATCGTCGACGAAGCCGCCGCGCAACTCGCCGCGTATCCGACCGTGCGGCGCATCGCGGGCGACGTGCGCACGGCCGGGCGCGCTGCGGACGGTCGCTTCCACGTGACGCTGGCCGACGGCAGCCGTGCGAGCGCCGACCGGTTGATCCTCGCCACCGGCATCCGCGACGAACTGCCCGCGCTGCCGGGGCTCGCGGAGCGCTGGGGCGTCAGCGTGCTGCATTGCCCGTATTGCCATGGGTACGAGGTGAGCGGCCAGCGGCTCGGCGTGCTCGCCACGCATCCGCTGTCCGTGCATCAGGCGATCCTGATTCCGGACTGGGGCCCGACGACGTGGTTCACGCAGGGTGCGGCCGAAGCGAACGAAGAAGAGGCCGCGTTGCTCGAGGCACGCGGGGTGCGCATCGAGCGGTCGCCGGTCGTTGAAATCCTGGGCGATGCGCCGCGTATCGAAGCATTGCGGCTCGCTGACGGGCAGGTCGTGTCGATCGATGCGCTGTTCGTCGGTGCGCGCACGGCCATGGCGAGCGATCTCGCGCAGCAGCTCGGCTGCGCATTCGACGACGGGCCGCTCGGCCCGGTCGTTCGCGTCGATGCGGGGAAGCAGGCGAGCGTCGCCGGCGTATTCGTGGCGGGCGACGCATCGACACCGATGTCCAACGCAACGTTCGCGTCGGCGTCCGGTGTGATGGCCGGGGTCGCCGCGCACCGGTCGCTGATTTTCGGGCTCGACCGGTAACGGTGTGTGGTGCCGCGGGCTGCGTGATGCGAAGCGGCGATCCGATTCGATTCGATTCGATTCGATTCGATTCGATACACGGTCACCGCGATCCGCATCCGCATCAATGGATTCGCGTCATGCGAAGCGTTGGTGTGATCCAGTTCGATACGCTGACACTGCGATCCCCATCGATGGATTCGCGTCGCGATGTGCGGTTTAATGCTCGGCACATCCAGCATTAAGAGACATGAAATGCTCGACCTCGACGACCTTCGACTCGTGCGCGCGATCGGCACGTCGCGCTCGCTGGCCTCGGCCGCGCGGCTGCTCGATCTCACGCCGCCCGCGGTCACGATTCGCCTGCAGCGGATGGAAGCGCGCCTGAACGCACGGCTCGCCGTGCGGCAGCCAAAAGGGATCGCGCTGACCGACGAAGGGCAACGGCTGTACCAGGAGGCCGTCGACATTCTCGAGCGCGTGGAGGCGCTGCCGGTCAGCATCTCGGGCGACCACGGCGACGTGCGCGGCACGCTGCGTGTCGTCGCCCCGCTCGGCTTCGGGCGAAAGTACGTCGCACGGATCGTGCGCGACGTGCAACGCGCGCATCCGAAGCTCGACATCGCGCTCCACCTGTCGGAGAGCCCGTTGACCGGTGCATCGGGGGCCGACGTGGTCGTTCACGTCGGCAGCCTCAAGTCGTCGTCGTGGATCGGGTATCCGCTCGCGCCCAACGCGCGCTTTCTGTGCGCGAGCCCGGCCTATGCACGCCGCCTCAAGGAACTGAACCATCCGTCCGACCTGGCCCGCTACGACTGCCTGTGCCTGCGCGAGAACGACGAGGACATCCCGCGATGGCGCTTCTCGCAAGGCGGTGACGCCAAGGGCGAGCCGAGGCGGTCCGCCGTGATCCGCGTCACCGGCGCGCTGTCCTCCAACGACGGCACCGTCATCACGGAATGGGCGCTGGCCGGCCTCGGGATCGTCGAACGCTCCGAGTGGGACGTCGCCCCGCTGCTGGCGAACGGCAGGCTCGTCCGCTTGCTGCCCGACTGGCATCTGCCGCCCGCGCCGGTGACGGCGCTGCTGCCGTCGCGCACCGGCCGCTCCGCGCGGCAACGAGTGTTTCTCGAAGCCGCGACGCGGTTTCTGAGCCCGCCGCCGTGGCGCGGCAAGGCGTGAGCCGCGTCACGATCCGCACGATCCGCACGATTCGGTCGATTAAGCGGCGTTTAATGCCGGATTAGCCATGCGTTAAACACGGGGCCCGTCGACACCCCTACAGTGTCCGCATCGGCAACCCTCCGAAGCAACGCATCGTGGACCTTCAAACCCTCAACACCCCGGCCGCCCTGATCGACGTCGGCCGCATGCGTCACAACATCGGCCGCATGCAGGCGCATCTGGACGCGCTCGGCGTCAGGTTCCGGCCGCACGTCAAGACCACCAAATGCGCGCACGTCGTCGATGCGCAGATCGCCGCCGGCGCGCAGGGCATCACGGTGTCGACGCTCAAGGAAGCCGAACAGTTTTTCGCGCACGGCATCCGGGACATCGTCTACGCGGTCGGCATCGTGCCCGCGAAGCTGGGCCAGGCGCTCGCGCTGCGCCGGCAAGGTTGCGACCTGAAGCTGGTCGCCGACAGCCTGCCGGCCGCGCACGCGATCGCCGAATTCGGGCATGCGCACGGCGAGCGCTTCGACGTGTGGATCGAAGTCGACGTCGACGGCCACCGGTCCGGGATTCCGCCCGAGGCCGACCTGCTGATCGACGTGGGCCGCGCGCTGGTCGACGGCGGGATGGCGCTCGGCGGGGTGCTGGCGCACGCGGGCTCCAGCTACGAATACGACACGCCCGACGCGCTGGCGGCAATCGCCGAGCAGGAACGCAGCCGCACCGTGCGGGCGGCGGAGCGCCTCCGGGCCGCGGGGCTGCCCTGCCCGGTCGTGAGCATCGGCTCGACACCCACCGCCCTCGCGGCGCAACACCTCGACGGCGTCACCGAGGTGCGTGCCGGCGTGTACGTGATGTTCGACCTCGTGATGCACAACATCGGCGTGTGCGGCCTGACCGACCTCGCGCTATCGGTGCTGACCACCGTCATCGGGCACCAGGAAGAGAAAGGCTGGGCGATCGTCGACGCGGGCTGGATGGCGATGAGCCGCGACCGCGGCACGCAGCGCCAGGCGCGCGATTTCGGCTACGGGCAGGTCTGCACCGAACACGGCGACGTGCTCGGCGACTACGTGATGAGCGCCGCCAACCAGGAGCACGGGATCGTGTCGCGCGCGGGTTCGCCCGACGGCGGCATCGCACAACGCTTTCCGATCGGCACCCGCCTGCGCATCCTGCCGAATCACGCGTGCGCCACCGGCGCGCAACATCCCGAGTATCAGGCCATCGGCGAAGACGGCGACGCGCAGACGTGGCCGCGCTTCTACGGATGGTGAGCCCAACCGCGCGACCGCGCCGCCCATCGATTCATTGACTATTTATCCAAATCTGGACAAAATTTAAACCCCCTCCCCGATTCGCCGTGCACCGGAAAGGCCAACCCGACATGCCGACAGACGCCCGACTCCTGCTTCTCGACCGCGACGCCGTCGAACCCGCCCTCCAGGCCCCGCAAGTAACGGCGGCGGTTCGCGAAGCCTTCGTGCTGCACAGTCAACGGGCCGGACGCGTGTTCCCGGTGGTTCGCGAGAAGCTGCACACCGGCGGCGTGTTCGGCATCAAGTCGGGCGACGTTGCGTGCCAGGATCTGCTCGGTTTCAAGGCGGCCGGGTTCTGGCCCGGCAACCGGGCGCTCGGCGGCGAACCGCATCAGGCCACCGTCGCGCTGTTCGATCCGGCCACGGGCCGCCCGCTGTGCATCATGGACGGCAATGCGATCACCACCGCGCGAACCGGTGCGGCCGGCGGCCTCGGGCTGCAACTGCTCGCGCGTCGCGACAGCACGCGAATCTGCGTGTTCGGCACGGGCGTGCAGGCACGGGTCCAGCTCGACTACGCGCTCGCGCTGCTGCCGCAACGGTGCACGGTGCAGTACGTGAACGTCAGCGGCGAGCCGGATCCGGTGTTCGAATCGGCCTTCCGGGAACGATGCGCGATCGGCGTGGCCCGCGACCGGAACGACGCGGTGGCCGACAGCGACGTGGTCATCACCGCAACGCCGGGCGGCGGCGCGCTGTTCGATGCGGATGCGGTTCAGCCGGGCACCCACCTGACCTGCGTGGGCGCCGATACCGCCGGCAAGCGCGAGCTTCCGGCAGGCGTGCTGGCACGCGCGCGCATCGTCGTGGACGATCACGATCAGGCGCGCAGCATTGGCGAATGCCAGTGGGCGCCGGATTTGCCACGCACGGAAATCGGTGACATCCTCACCGGAACCGCGTCGGTCGAGCGCGCACCGCACGAGATCACTGTCTTCGACATGACCGGGCTCGCGCTTCAGGACCTGACCGTCGCACGCTTCCTGTATCGGCAGGCCCTCGAAAACGGCACCGGAATCGCCATTCCGTGGCCCTGGTAAACGAAACTCCCCGTCAATCGCCATGCGTCTCACCCAAGTTTCCGCCCTCTCGTTCGACCTGGACGACACCCTGTGGCCGTTCGGGCCGGCCGTCGTACGGGCCGAAGCCGCCCTCCGCGCGTGGCTGATCGAGCATGCGCCCGGTACCGCGAGCGTGCTGCCCACGCAGCAGGCGCTGAGCGAGCTACGTGAGGAATACGAACGATTGTGCCCCGAGCTCGCCGGCGACTTCCGAGCGATGAGAATCGGCTCGATCAGGCTGGCGCTGGAGCGTGCGAACGAAGATGCCGCGCTCACCGAGCCTGCGTACGCCGCCTTCTATGCCGCACGCAACCGGGTCGAATTCTATGAAGATGCGCTGCCGGCACTCGCGTGGTTGAGCGCGCGCTTCCCGTTGATCGCGGTGACCAACGGCAACGCGGATCTGCAGCTGACCGGCGGCGGCGAATTCTTTCGTGCGACGCTCAGCGCGCAGGCGTTCGGAGTCGCGAAGCCAGCGCCCGGGATCTTCCATGCGGCGGCGCAAACGCTCGATGTGCAGCCGGCGGAATTGCTGCATGTCGGCGACGACTATCACCTCGATATCGTCGGCGCATTGAACGCGGGACTTCAGGCAGCGTGGGTGGTGCGCGATACCCATCCGGAAACGGAGCGTGTTCAGCCGCAGGCCGGGACGCCGCACCTCACACTCAGCGACCTGTCGATGCTGTGTCGCGCGCTCGGCGGGCCTGACACCGTAGCGTGAGCGCCTGCGTGCGCCGCATTCGCGACGCACGCTTCCCCGCCATGACACGCGGCTGACCACCGTTCGCCGATGACGCAAATGCAGCGACCGGCCACGCCGATGCGACGCATGACCGGCCGCCGCCCATTCACGCCGCCTTGCGCGCGTCCGCGATCCGTTGCGGCGCCTTCGGCCGCGCATACAGCCGTTCGAGATACGCACGCAGCTGCGGGAACGATTCGATCAAGTTGCACTCGCCCGCCCAATCGATCAGGTAGGCCGTCACGCAATCGGCCACCGTCAGCGTGTCGCCGACGATGAACGCGCGCCCTTCGAGATGCTTGTCGAGGATCGCGGCCATCGTCTTGAAATCCTCGCGCGCCAGTTCGATATCGGCCGGCGAGCGCTTCTCCGGCGGATAGATGAACGAATGCCGCGTGATCCGCCACAGCGGCTGCTCGAGCTCCGTCACCGCGAACATCACCCACCGGTAAGCCTCGGCCCGCAGCGCCGGATCGACCGGCAGCAGCGCCTTCTCCGGGTACTTGTCCGCGAGATACAGCACGATCGCGGCCGACTCGGGAATCACGAGGTCGCCGTCCACCAGCACGGGCACCTTGCCGGCCGGATTGAGGCGCAGGAATTCGGGCCGCTTGTGCTCGCCCTGGAGCAGGTTCACCGAGATGAACTCGAAATCGGCATCCAGTTCTTTCAGCCCCCACAGCGCGCGTTGCGAGCGGGTGCCGGCAAATCCGTAAAGCTTCATCGCCAGTCTCCATCCAGAGTGTCGGGAAAATCTCCACTTGCCGGCCACGGCGCATCGCCGATACGCGATGCGCGGCCTCGCCCGTCGTTCACGCGCCGGGAATCGCCAGCACCGGCATCACGTCGATCGCCACGCCCGGGAACAGCGTGAAATGCGGATGGCCTTCGAACAGCGCGGCCGCGGCTTCGTGCGACGCGGCCCGCACGACGGTGAAACCGCTCATTGCGTTCGCCGTGTCCGTGACGCCGGCCGCATCGATGGTCTTGGTCTTGCCGAGCGGCCCGCCCATCTCGACGATCGCGTCGCGATGCCGGTCGACCCACGCATGCCATGCGGCGATGCCGTCGCGCTCGCGCGTGCGCCGCGCGTCTTCCGGCAGCGCCATCCAGGCCTTCATGGCCGGGCTATCCTTGGTCCCGAGAAATACCGCGAGATACAACTGCTGTTGAGCACTCATGCTGTCTCCTCCGGTGACGGACGCGACGGGCTGCCGCGCCTCGACCTTGACACGATAGGTTGATATCAACACAATTGCAACATGGCACGAAAAGAAAAGCTCCCTTTCGAAACGACGCTGATGGTGCGCGATTGCTGCCTGTGCCTGCACATGCAGCGCGCGGCGCGTAATCTTGCGCGGATTTTCGACGATGTGCTGCGCCCGCTGGATCTGACCAACGGCCAGTTTTCGCTGCTGATGTCGCTGAACCGGCCCCAGCCGGCGCCGATGAAATCGGTCGCGTCGCTGCTTGCGATGGACCGCACCACGCTCACGGCCGCGCTCAAGCCGCTCGAGCGGCGCGGCCTGGTCACGATCGCGCAGGATCCGGACGACCGGCGCAGCCGCCTGCTCGAACTGACGCCGGCCGGGAACGACCTGCTGGCCGAAGCGTTTCCGCTGTGGCAGCAGGCGCATGCCGAGATCGAACGGCCGTTCGCGCCCGGGGAAGTCGATCAGTTGCGCGGCCAGTTGCGCGCGCTGTCGGTCGATCCGGCCGCTCGCGACTGAACTGGCGCGCGGTTCGCAGCGGCGGCTAGGACGCTTGCTTCCGCCCCTTTTTCGGCAACAGCAGTTGCGCGAATTCCTGCAGGAAGGCCACGGGCCCGTGCGCATGCAGCGCCTGCCCGCTGCTCAGCGCACCGTCGATGACGGTCGCGAGCCGCAATGCGAAGGTTTCCGGCTCGTCGACGCCGATCGCCCCTGCCAGCTCGGTCAGCCGGCGCCGTAGCTCCTGCTTGTGCGCGACGGCCACCTTGCGGGCCGGATGGTTGCCGTCCGCATATTCGGCGGCGATGTTGATCTGCGGGCAGCCGCGATAACCGGGGCGCGCAATGCGTTCGCCGAGCCATTGCAGCTGCGCATCCAGTTCCTCGCGCGGCGTGCGCCGGTATTGCACGGCCACCGCATCCCAATGCGCCCAGAAATCGGCGTCCTCGCGCAGCAGGAACGCTTCGATCAGGTCGTCCTTCGTCGCGAAGTGCCGATAGAGGCTCGTCTTCGCGACGCCTGCCTGCGCGACGATCAGGTCCACGCCGACCGCGCGCGTGCCCTCCCGGTAGAACAGCTCACTGGCCGTTTGCAGAATGCGTTCGCGCGTATCGGGCGCGTTCGCTGATGTACCTGTTTCCTTTTTCATCCCGACCCGGCCGTGCTGGCCGCCCCTACCGCAACAGTGATCGGATCATAGCACCGCGTGCTTGACGACGCTACAGGTCTGTACTATAAAACAGACCGTTCTGTAGCGGAGTTGATCATGGATGATCGAATGACGGTTGCAGTCTATGGCGCCACGGGTCATACCGGGCGGTTTGTGGTCGCCGAACTGGCGCGGCGCGGCCTGCGCGCGATCCGCATCGGCCGCGATGCCGCGCGGCTCGCCGAAGACGGCGGCGACACGACGCTCGCGCGCGTCGCCGCGATCGACGATCCGGCCGCGCTCGACGCCGCATTGCGCGGCGCGGCCGCGGTGATCAACTGCGCGGGCCCGTACCTCGATACCGCGCTGCCGCTGGCCGATGCCGCGCTGCGGTCCGGCATCCCCTATCTCGACCTGACCGCCGAGCAGCCGTCGGTGCTGGCACTGGCCGAACACTGCGATGCGCGGGCGCGCGCCGCGGGCGTGACCGTCGTGCCGGCCGCGGCGTTCTACGGCGGCCTGGCCGACCTGCTCGTCACGGCCGTCGTGGACAAGAACCAGCCGATCGAGCGCGTCGACATCGCAACCGGGCTCGACCGCTGGCACCCGACGCGCGGTACGCGCGTGACGGGCGAACGCAATCGCGCGGTGCGGCTCGTGCAGAAGGCCGGCAAGCCGACGCCGGTGCCGTCGACCGCACGCGAACGCGCATGGCCGTTCCCGCCGCCGATCGGCCGCGTCGACGTGACGCTGCTGCCGTTTTCGGAAGTGATGACGCTGTCGCGTCACCTGCGCATCGATACGATCGAATCGTGGCTCGCGACGCTCGCGCTGCGCGACGTGCGCGATACGGCCACGCCGCCGCCCGAGGCGACCGACTCACTCGGCCGCTCGGCGCAGCAGTTCGCGATGGACGCAATCGTCGTGCAGGGCGGCACGACGCACCGCGCGACGGCGTCCGGCCGCGACATCTACGCGGTCAGCGCCCCGATCATCGTCGAGGCAGCCGTGCGCCTGATCACGGGCGACACCGTGACGTCAGGCGGCGTGCGCAGTCTAGGCGAGTTGTTCGACGCGCGCGACTTTCTCGCGGCGCTCGATTCGGTGGCAGTATCGTTCGGCACGACAACCGACCCGGTTTTCCACAAGGAGACACAGGCATGAGCAGCAATGAGAAAGGCGCGTATTTCCGTTCGCTTCACCGCGCGGGCCAGCCGCTGGCGCTGTTCAACGTGTGGGACGCCGGCAGCGCGCGCACGGCGGCCGACGCGGGCGCCGTCGCGCTGGCAACCGGCAGCTGGTCGGTCGCGGCGGCCAATGGTTTCGTCGACGGCGAGCAGATGCCGCGCGCGCTGATGATGGAAGTGCTCGAACGGATCACGCGTGCCACGGACCTGCCCGTCACCGTCGATCTCGAAAGCGGGTACGGCGAGCGGCCGGAAGATGTCGCCGAGACAATCGCGCTGAGCATCGACGCCGGCGCGATCGGCTGCAACCTCGAGGACAGCTTCCCGGCAACGGGTGAATTGCGTGACGTCGATGCGGCGGCGGCCCGTCTCGCGGCAGCCCGCCACGCTGCGGATCGCGCGGGCGCCGACTACTTCATCAACGCGCGTACCGACGTGTTCTTCAAGGCGCCGGCCGATACGCACGACGAGCGCCTGCTCGATGCCACGCTGGCCCGCGCACGCGCGTACGCAGCGGCCGGTGCCGACGGGTTGTTCGTGCCGGGGCTGCGCTCGCCCGCGCTCATTCGTGCGCTGACGGCCGCCTCGCCGCTGCCGGTGAACGTGATGCGCGTCACGGCCACACCGACGCTCGCCGAATTCGCGGCATACGGCGTGGCCCGCATCAGCCACGGGCCGTATCCGTACCTGCAGGCGATGAAGACGCTGGCGGAGATGGTCAGGCAAGGCGGCTGACGCACGTTTCATCGCGATCCAGGGCGGGCCGGCATCGCAATGCCGGCCGCACGCCGCACCGACCGTCACAGATCGCCGGGCTTCTCCCAGACCTTGACGTGCTCCATCGCCCGCTCGACGTCGTCCATGTCGTCGGCGCCGAGCGACCGATCGAATTTCGCGGTGATGATCTTTCGCACCTCCGCCAGCCGCCGGGTCACGCGGCCCTCGTCGATGAACCGGTTGGTTTCCTGCGCATAGTCCGGATCCGGGCCGGCAGCGGCTGCCGGGCCAGCGTGATAGTAGCGGCCGATATTGCGCAACGAGATGAGGATGTACTCGATCTCCGCGAGCACACGCAACGCCTCCTCGCCGGACAGTTCGATCGTTTCGTTATCCTTCTTCATCTCGCGTTCCGTCGTGCGCATGCGTCGATTGCCTGGCTATTTCCGGATGTCGATACCGTCGCGCCCGACGGTGTGGTCGAATTCGATCTCGCGAACGTCGAATGCGGGATCGGGTGCCCTGCCGGCCAGCACCTGAAAAACATCGCGAACATAGTTCTCCTTGTCGGTCACGTCGTCCAGCGGAATCGCGTGCGGCACGATGCCACGCCAGTGCGCCAGCCATGAACCCGACACCAGCACATACTCCAGTGCGTCGACGACGCGCGACCGGGATTCGGCACCGTACCGCTCGAATCGGGTTTTCATCTGCTGGAGCAGCCACGCCCGCCCGTCATCGGAGTTGATGGTGAAATCGTCCAGCTCGTCATCGGTCATGATGAACAAGCACGTGTACAGCGGCGACAGATAATTGAAGTTGATTACCGTCTTCATTGACCCAAGCGCTTCAAGAATGCTGTTGTTGCGTGGAAAAATCCGGGAAGCCCGTCGCGCCGCGCATGCGAACGGCCAACGCGGCCGCGCCCTCCCCCCAACACCGGCCAACGATCGCCCGCCCTTTCCGGCCACCGGCACCAGCATCGCGCCACGGATGCTCGCACATCATACGATCGCATGCGCGCGCCACGCGAATCGGCCCGCTGGACCCGGGTGTGCCGCGCGATCGATGCGCGCCGTTCGCCGCCCCGTCACGCCGGATGATTACATCGCATGTAATTGGCGCACGACACGACCGCTCCTACGCTTCGGGTGTCGCGCCGCCATTCCGGCGGCGCCCCTCCCCCGGAGACATCATGTCCGCCTATCCGCTTCACACCATCGACTCCGCGCCGGCCGAATCGAAGCCCGTCCTCCAGCAGCTCCAGCACACCTTCGGCGTGATTCCGAACATCGCGGCGGCCATGGCCGCATCGCCGGTGCTGATCAACGGCTTCATCGGCCTGTTCGAGCGCGTGCACGCCAGCAGCCTCACCGAGCCGCAGATCCAGACGCTCCTGCTCACCAACGCGGTCACGAACGCGAGCGAGTGGCCGGTCGCCTTCCATACCGCGCTTGCGCTGAAACAGGGTGTGACCCACGCCGACGTCGATGCGATCCGCCGCGGCGGCCTGCCCGGCGATGCGACACTGGCCGCGCTGTCGGCCACGGCGCGCAAGCTGATCGACACCCGCGGCCGCCTGGCCGATGCCGACCGGCAGTCGTTCCTCGACGCCGGCTTCAGCGCCGAACAGTTGCTGGAAGTGATCGCGGTGGTCGCCGCGTCGACGATCACGAACTACGTCGGCAGCGTGACGCGGCCCACGCTCGAAGCGCCGTTCGACGCATTCGCGTGGCATGCGAACGCCGCGTGAGTCCGATATAGTCGATCGGTCGCTCATGGAACGCCGAGGGAGGCACGATGCACGCCAGCCGTCGCGATCGGCACGCGCCGCAGCATGAACTGGGCCAGTTGCTGCGCTACTGGCGCGACGTGCGCGGCGTGAGCCAGCTGGACCTGTCGCTCGATGCGGGCATTTCGCAGCGCCAGATCAGTTTCATCGAAAGCGGGCGCAGCGTGCCGGGCCGCGACACGCTGCTGACGCTCGCGCAGACGCTGGACGTGCCGCTGCGCGAGCGCAACGCGCTGCTGCTCGCGGCCGGCTATGCACCCGTGTATTCGGAAGCGCCGTGGGACGCGCAGGAGATGCAGGGCGTGATCGGCGCGCTGGAACGGGTCGTGCGCCAGCACGATCCGTTTCCGGCGATCGTGATGGACCGTCACTGGAACGTGCTGATGACCAACGACGCGGCGCCGCGCTTTTTCGGCTGCTTCATCGACATGGCCGCGCGCGACGGCCCGCGCAACCTGCTGCGCCTGATGTTCGATCCGCACGGCATGCGGCCGTTCCTGGCCGACTGGGATACCGTGTCGCGCAGCCTGCTGCAGCGCGTGCAGCGCGAATCGGTCGGCCGCGTGATCGACGACGACACCCGGCGGCTGCTCGACGACCTGCTCGCCAGCCCCGATGCGCCGCGCGACTGGAAAACGCCGCTGGCGCCGGCCGCCGCGCCGTCGCTGCCGGTCATCCCGATCGGCTTCGTGCACGAAGGCGTCGTGCTGCGTTACTTCTCGCTGGTCACGACGGTGGGTACGCCCCAAAGCGCCGCCGCGCAGGAGCTGCGCATGGAGTGCATGTTCCCCGCCGACGACGCGACCGAAGCGCGCCACCGGCAGTTGCTCGACGCGCACGCACCGGTGCGCTGAGCGGCGGGCCGAACGGCCCGCCGGTGCGACTCACTCCGCCAGCGGCACGGACACCACGCCGACACGCTTCGGCACGCCGGTCACGATCGTCGCAACCGCGACGGCCAGCACGACGGCTGCCGCAACGAACACGCCGGCCGCGCCGTTCGCGTCGAATACGACACCGCCGGCTGCCGCGCCCGTCGCGATCGCAAGCTGGATCGCCGCGACGATCAGCCCGCCTGCGCTCTCGGCTTCATCGGGCACGGTACGCGTGACCCACGTCGACCAGGCGACGGGCACGCCGCCGAACGCCATCCCCCACAACGCGACGAGCACCGCGTCGATCATCGGCGCACGGCCGAGCGCGACGAGCGCGACGCCGAGCACGACCATCAGCGCCGGCATCCCGATCAGCATCGGCCGCAACCGGTGTTCGAGCACGCGGCCGGCGAGCGACGTGCCGACGAAGTTCGCGATGCCGTAGCCGAGCAGGATCGCCGACAGCCCGTTCACGCCGACGCCCGCGACCTGTTCGAGGAACGGCCGCAGGTACGTGAAGAACGCGAAATGCCCGGTGAACACGAGGATCGTCGCGAACATGCCGAGGCCGACGGTCGGCCGGCGCAGCACGTCGATCAGCGTGCGCAGCCGCGTCGTGCCGCTCGGCGGCATCGACGGCAGCGTGATGATCTGCGACACGAACGAAACGGCGCCAAGCACGGCCGCGATCAGGAACACGTTGCGCCAGCCGATCAGGTGACCGAAGTAGCTGCCCATCGGCGCGGACGCGATCGTTGCGACCGCCACGCCGCTGAAGATGATCGACAGCGCGCGCGGCACCATCGCCGTCGGCACGAGCCGCATCGCGGTGGCCGTCGCCATCGTCCAGAAACCGCCGAGCGCAATGCCGAGCACGACGCGGCCGACCAGCAGCACGCCCAAGTTCGGCGCGAACGCGACCGCCAGGTTCGAGGCGACGAGCAGCACCGAGAACACGAGCAGCACGCGCCGCCGGTCGATCGTGCGCGTCAGCGCCGAGATCAAGAGGCTCGTGACGAGCGCGACCGTCGCGGTGGCCGTGACGGCCTGCCCGGCCACGCCTTCGGTCACGCCGAGGCTGTCGGCCATCGGCGTCAGCAGGCTGGCGGGCAGGAATTCGGCCGTGACGAGCCCGAAGACGCCGAGCGTCATCGCGAATACCGCGCCCCAGGCCGGTTCGCGGGGGGCCGCCGTCGAGGCGGCCGTGGAGATTCCGGGATTCATGCGTGGTTCCGTGTCGGTTAGGGAAAGTACTGATGAGGGCGTATCGTAAGGAACCACGTCAGGACGGTCTATGACATACAATCCGCTCTTGTTGATCGATCGTCCGAATCTCAAAATGTCCGAGCCCCTGCTGCCTCCCATCCCCGACGTGCACGACCTCGTCAGCGAGCTGCTGCTGGGGATGCGCCTGAGCGGCGTCCAGTACCGCCGCATCCAGGTCGCGCGGCCGTTCGGGCTGAATTTCGGCCATGTGACGGGCCGCGCGCAGTTCCATTTCGTCGGGCGCGGGCCGGTGCTGCTGCGCGACGCGTCGGGCAACACGATGCGGCTCGAGGCCGGCGACGCGATCCTGCTGCCGCATGGCGGCATGCACGCGCTGGTGTCGGACCCCGATGCACCGTGCCGCGAGATCAACGGTTTCGAGGTCGCGAAGATCTGCGATACGGTGGCGTCGGTCGCGTCGGCCGGCGTGTCGCCGGCCAGTTGCGCGACGACCGAGCCGGGCGCCGGCGATGCGCTGATCTTCAGCGCGTGCATGGAGCTCGACCTCGGCGGCATGCAGCCGCTGGTCGGCACGATGCCCGAGTTCATGCACGTCGGCACGCTGCTCGCGCGCTACCCGGAAATCCGCCCGATGCTCGACGCGATGGAGCGCGAAGCATGCTCGGCGCGCGCGGGTTTCGCGGGCATCCTCGCGCGGCTCGCGGACGTGGTCGCAGCCTTCATCGTGCGCGGCTGGGTCGAGTGCGGATGTGGCGATGCGACGGGCTGGGTGCAGGCGCTGCGCGAGCCGAAGCTCGGCCGCGCGATCGTCGCGCTGCATCGCGACCCGGGCCGCAACTGGAGCGTGGCGGAACTCGCGACCGAAGCGGGTGTGTCGCGCTCGGTGTTCGCCGAGCGCTTTCTCGCGGCCACCGGGATGACGCCCGTGCGCTACCTGACCGAACTGCGGATGCGGCTCGCCGCACAATGGATCACGCGCGACCACGAGACGATCGAGGCCGTCGCATACCGGCTCGGCTACGGCTCGCTCGCCGCGTTCAGCCGCGCGTTCAAGCGCGTGGTGGGCAAGCCGCCGGGCGCGGTGCGCGCGGACGGCGAGGTGGTCAGCCCGCACTGAACCTCGCCGGCAATCACCGGATGCATCATCAACGCGACTAATACAAAGAATCAGAAAACGCACTTTTACTTATTGTTTTTGGCTTCCGATAAAGGCGCACATGCCGCGCACGCCGCGCGGTCCGTCATCTCAACGCTGACCGCCCCACCCCGGAGAAAGCCATGGCCACGGTTCGTCCCGCCGCCTCATCCCCCGCCCTTCCTGCTGCGCCCAAC
Source organism: Burkholderia sp. Ac-20349 (assembly GCF_017104865.1). Lineage (NCBI taxonomy): Bacteria > Pseudomonadati > Pseudomonadota > Betaproteobacteria > Burkholderiales > Burkholderiaceae > Burkholderia > Burkholderia sp. Ac-20349. The sequence continues at coordinate 42,366 of NZ_JAAGPM010000039.1, read as the reverse complement.
GACCTGAAGCGCATCGCCATCGCGAGCGTGATCGGCACGACGGTCGAATGGTATGACCTGTTCGTCTTCGCCACCGCGTCCGCGCTCGTCTTCAACAAGGTGTTCTTCCCGAGCTTCGTGCCGCTCGTCGGTACGCTGCTCGCATTCGGCACCTTCGCGTCCGCGTATCTCGCGCGCATCGTCGGCGCCGCGCTGTTCGGCCATTTCGGCGACCGGCTCGGACGCAAGTCGATGCTGCTCGTGTCGCTGGTCCTGATGGGCTGCGCGACGTTCGCGATCGGCCTGTTGCCGGGCTATGGCGCGATCGGCATCTGGGCGCCCGTGTCGCTGCTGACGCTGCGCATCGTCCAGGGGCTCGCGCTCGGCGGCGAATGGGGCGGCGCGGTACTGATGGCGGTCGAGCATGCCCCGGCCGGCAAACGCGGCCTGTTCGGTTCGTGGGTGCAGATCGGCGTACCGGCCGGCACGCTGATCGCGAATCTCGCGTTCCTCGTCAGCAGTGCGATGTTGTCGCCCGCGGCGCTGCTCGCGTGGGGCTGGCGCATTCCGTTCCTCGCGAGCGCACTGCTCGTCGGTGTCGGCCTGTATATCCGTCTGAACACGACGGAAACGCCGACCTTCGCGAAGGTCAAGGAATCCGCTGCGCAGGTGAAGCTGCCGATCGCCCAGGTGCTTGGCCGCTACGGCAAGCAGGTCGTGCTTGGCGGCGTCGCGACGATGTCGACCGGTACCGCATTCAACCTGATGGTCGCGTTCGGGCTCACCTACGGCACCCAGACGCTCGGCTATTCGCGCGGCGCGATGCTGTCGATCGCGTTGATCGCCTGCGCGCTCTGCATCGTGATGCTGCCGCTGTTCGGCCGCCTGTCGGACCGCATCGGCCGCAAGCCCGTCATCATCGGCGGCATTCTGGCCGAGGCGCTGTTCGCGTTTCCGATGTTCTGGCTGCTCGACAGCCGCGAGTTCTCGCTTGCGCTCGCCGGCTACCTGCTGATGATGACCGCGTTCGCGGCAAACTACGGGCCGATCGCGACCTTCCTCGCCGAACTGTTCGGCACCGAAGTGCGCTATTCGGGGCTGTCGGTCAGTTACATGCTGTCGGGCCTGCTCGGCAGCGCCGCCACGCCGATCGTGACGACCGCGCTGCTGTCCGCGACCGGGCGCGGCTCGTCGGTCGCGTGGTACATGGTTGCGTCCGCACTGGTCTCCGCGCTCGCGCTCCTGCTGCTCACGGAAACGCTGAAACGCGACCTGTCCGCGCACGCGCACCGCGACGAACCGGTCGGGGAACGCGCATGAGTCCGGCCAGCCGAACGGCGAATCCCGTGACACCCGCCCTCGATCCGTCGCTCGTGCAGCAACTGCGCGACGTGAGTCTGCCGACGCTCGGCCATTTCCTCGACACCGGCTTCGCACAACCGATACTGCGTGCGCTCGTCCCCGGCGTAAAGCTGGTGGGCCGCGCGGTCACGCTGCAACTGCGCAGCCCTGACGCGGTCGCGGTCAATCGCGCGCTGGCCCGCCTCGCGACGGGCGACGTGCTCGTGATCGACATGCAGGGTGACCACATGCATGCGTGTGTCGGCGCGGTCACGGCGACGGCCGCGCAATGTACGGGGGCGGCCGGCATCGTCGTCGACGGCGCGGCGACCGATCTGCACGAGCTTCGGCAGATCGGACTGCCCGTCTTTGCGCGCGGCACGAGCGCGTTGACGACCAAGCGCCTCGACGACGGCGCCAGCGCATTCGGCCTGTCCGTCCAGTGCGGCGGCGTGACGGTCGCGCCAGGTTCGATCGTGATGGCCGACGACAACGGCGTGCTGTTCGCCGACCCGGCGACGCTCGCCGCCGTCATCGACGCCGCGCTCGCGTCGGATCGCGCGGAACCGGCCCTGCTCGCCCGCCTGCGGGCCGGCGAACCGCTATCCGACGTGCTGTCCGTCACCGCGCAGCACGACCATTCGCCACGCTAATGATCCGCATTAGCACAATGAAATTGACGGGCCGCCCCGCGCGGGCGAACACTACCCCGCCATCAATGCCTGAACATGGAGAGACACCGATGCGATCCTTCGAAGACGCACGCCTGCCGGCCGGCGCGCACGACTGCCCGCCCGACGAATGGGCGATCCGTACCGACCTGGCGGCACTGTACCGCCTCGTCGCGCATTTCCGCATGACGGACATGATCGACACGCACATCTCGGCGCGCCTGCCCGGCGACACACCGACTTTCCTGATCAACCGCTACGGTGTGCTGTTCCACGAGATGCGCGCGTCCGATCTCGTGAAGATCGACGCGCACGGCAACGTGATCGACACGCGCGCGGCCAGCGAGCCGGCGCGGTTCCGCGTCAACGCGGCGGGCTTCACGATCCATTCCGCGGTTCATGCCGCACGGGACGACCTGCACTTCGTCGTCCACACGCATACCGCGGCAGGCATCGCCGTGTCCGCACAGGAACACGGCCTGCTGCCGATCAGCCAGCATGCGCTGAAGTTCTATGAAAAGCTGGGCTATCACGACTACGAGGGCATTGCGCTCGACCTCGCCGAACGCGACCGGCTGGTGCGCGACCTGGCCACGCACAAGGCGATGATCCTGCGCAACCACGGCCTGCTTGCGGGCGGCGCCACCGCCGCCGAGGCGTTCCACGAAATCTACTTCCTCGAACGCGCGTGCCAGGCGCAGGTGCAGGCGATGGCCGGCGGCGCGAAGCTGATCGTACCGCCCGCCGACGTCTGCCGGCGCACGGCCGCGCAATTCACGCGCGACGATTCGGCCGACATCGCCGACACCGCGTGGCGCGCGGCGCTGCGCCTGATCGACGATCCCGCGTCCGACTACCGCTGCTGATACTCCTTCGTCATGCGCCGGCCCTCCGTGCCGGCCTCTGCCACTGCTCCCGATGACTACAATCGCACTCCTCAGTAAAAACTATGACATGTCGCACCTCGTCGAATCGATCCGGCGTGCGGCGCCGGCCTTCGACGTCGTGATGCACGGCGAACCGGGCGCTGCCGACGCGGAAATCGCCGCGTGCTGGGATCCGCCTCACGGCGCGCTCGCCGCGATGCCGAACCTGCGGCTCGTCCACAGCATCGCGGCCGGCGTCGACAACATCCTCGCCGATCCCGCGCTGCCCGCGTTGCCGCTGTGCCGTGTCGTCGATCCGCAGCATGCGCGCGGCATGAGCGAGTTCGTCGCCTGGGGCGTGCTGCATTTCCACCGCCGGCTCGACCTCGCGATGCGCAACCAGCAGGCGGCGCGCTGGTTTCGCCCGGACCAGGCGCATCCGTCGCAATGCACGGTCGGCATCATGGGGCTCGGCGAGATCGGCGGCCGTGTTGCCGTCGATCTCCAGCAACGCGGTTACGCGGTCCGCGGCTGGGCGCGCCAGCCGCGCGCGCTGCCCGGTATCGACCTGTTCGAGCACGACGACGGCCTGCACGCGTTTCTCGCCGGCACCGACATCCTCGTCTGCCTGCTGCCGCTGACGGATGAAACGCGTGGCATCCTGAATGCGACCACCTTCGATCGGCTGAAGCCCGGTGCGAAGCTGATCCACGTCGGACGCGGCGAGCATCTCGTCGTCGCCGATCTTGCCGCGGCGCTCGAACGCGGCCAGCTCGGCGGCGCGCTCGTCGACGTGTTCCCGGTCGAGCCACTGCCCGCCGACGATCCGCTCTGGCGCGCGCCGAACCTGATCGTCACGCCGCACATGGCGTCGGTCGCCAGTTCCGACACGATTGGCCAGCAGGTCGCGCAAAACGTACAGCGGCTGCTGGACGGCGAACCGCTGCGCAATGTGGTGGATGTCGCACGCGGCTACTGAACGCCGGCCGCCGCCCGAGTCACGGCGCGGCCGGTGCGTCGGGCGCCTCGTGGCGGTCGAGAAACGCGTTCAGCGCGTCGACGAACGCCGCCTCGGCCGCATTGAGCTTGCGGTCCTGCGACCACAGGAAGTGGATGTCGACGTCGGCCACGCCTTCGTCGGGCGGCAGGCGCTGGAAACGTCCGTGCGCGATGTCATCCCGGACGATGTGCTCGGGCAGGCAGCCGATCCCGAGCCCCGCGAAGATGAAGCGCTTGACCTCGGCCATGCTCGACGACGATGCGATCACGCGCCCGGTGAATCCCATCTCGTCGCGGAAGATCGTCAGCGGCGACATGTGATCGCCGACCTTGTCGCCGGTGAACGACACGAACGGCAGACCGGCCAGGTCCGCCGTGCGCAGGCCGTCGCGCCCGAACAGCGGATGGTGACGCCCGCAGAACAGCGCGTAATGCTGGCGCAGGAACACGCGGGCGTCGATGCGTTTCGGCAGCGCGCGGCGCGGCGTCAGCCCGAGCGTCAGCGCCCGCTGTTGCAGGCTGTTGACGACGTCGGCGCTGCGCATCACCTGACTTTCGAACTCGATGCGTGGATAGGTCCGATGAAACTCGGCGAGGAAATCGTCGTACGCGGGAAAGTCGATGCCGCTGACGATCCCGATGCGCACGGTGCCCGAAATGTCGTGATCGCGATCGACGTCGGCCAGCGACAGCCGCGAGATCGTGCCGTAGATGTCTTCGGCGATCTGCTGCACCTCGATGCCTGCCTGCGTGACCTCGATGCGCGGCCCGTGGCGGTCGACGAGACGCAGGCCGAGTTGATCCTCGAGCCGCCGCAACGCCTGGCTCACGGCCGGCTGCGTGAGGTGCAGGCGCATCGCCGCGCGACTCACGCTCTGCTCGCGCGCAATCGCGAGAAAGGTGCGCAACAGGTTCCAGTCGAGGCGGTCGTTCAGGTAGGTGTCGGGGCGGTCTTTGCTCATCACGGGGCTCGCGGCTTCATTATTCGTGAAAATTATACTCAGGATAACGATTAAAAATTGGACTAATTATTTTTGATTTTCGATAAAGACGACACGATGAACACCGGCCCTTGGGCGGCCGACCGATCAGGAACCTCGACGATGCTGAAGATCAATGCGGAGCGGCTCTGGCAGAGCCTCATGGACATGGCGCAAGTGGGCGCGACCGCGAAAGGCGGTGTGCGCCGCCTCGCGCTGACCGACGAAGACGCGGCCGGCCGCGCACGCTTCGAGACGTGGTGCCGGGACGCGGGGCTCACGCTCACCGTCGATCGCGTCGGCAACCTGTTCGCGCGGCGCGCGGGCCTGCGGCCGGACGCGGCGCCCGTCGCGAGCGGCAGCCACCTCGATACCCAGCCGGAAGGCGGGCGCTTCGACGGCGTGTATGGCGTACTCGCCGCGCTCGAGGTCGTGCGCACGCTGAACGACGCGGGGATCGCCACCGAACGGCCGATCGAGATCGTCGTGTGGACCAACGAGGAAGGCGCGCGGTTCACGCCCGCGATGCTCGGCTCCGCCGCGTTCACTGGCGTAATGCCGCTCGACGCCGCGCTCGCGTCATGCGATGCGGCGGGCGCAAGCGTCGCCGATGCGCTCCGCGCGAGCGGCTATGCGGGCGAGCGCGCCGTGCCCGGCGCGCCGTTCGACGCCTATTTCGAAGCGCATATCGAACAAGGGCCGGTGCTCGAGGAAAACGGCGTGCCGATCGGCGTCGTCACGGGCGGCCAGGCGATCCGCTGGCTCGACGTGCGCGTCGCGGGCCAAGCCGCCCATGCGGGCACGACGCCGATGCAGTACCGGAGAGATGCGCTGTTTGCCGCCACCGACATGGCGGCCGAACTCGAGGCGATCGCCGCCGAATACTTCCCGCTGGGACTGACGACGATCGGCGAATGGCAGATCCGCAACGCGTCGCGCAACACGATCGCGGGCGACGTCACGTTCACGGTCGACCTGCGCCATCCGGACGACGCGGCGATCGCCGACATGGAAGCCGCCGTGCGCGCACGTTTCGGCAAAGTGGCCGCGCGGCGCGGCGTGTCGGTCGCGATCGAGCAACATTGGGTCAGCCCGGCGACGCCGTTCGATCCGGCCTGCGTCGACACCGTTCAGCACGCGGTCGACACGCTCGACTATCCGAACCAGCGCATCATCAGCGGCGCCGGACACGACGCGATCCATCTCGCCAAACACTGCCCGACCGCGATGGTGTTCATTCCGTGCGTCGGCGGGTTGAGTCACAACGAAGCCGAAGACGCGCTGCCGGCCGATGTGGCGCGCGGTGCGGACGTGCTGCTGCACGCGATGCTCGCACGAGCGGTGCGCGCGTAAGCGGCCCATCCCCACGTTGCGCCACGCGAAACCGCCCCCTTTCCGACCCCGACATTGCTCCCGACCGTGACCCGCTACCCTGACCGACCGCTTGCCGCGCTGCGACGCGCATGGCTCTTCGTCCCCGGCGCCGATGCCGCCGCTCACGCCGCCGCGCTCGGCACGTCTGCCGACGCGATCGTCGCCGACCTGGAGGAAATGACCGCGCCCGCGGACCGGCCGGCCGCGCGCCAGCGCATCGTCTCGCTGCTTGGCGACGCGGCCGCCTGCGGCGCACTCGGCGCGGTGCGGATCAACCCGCTCGAGCAGGACGGCCCAGCCGATCTCGAAGGCGTGATGCCCGGCCGCCCCGGCGCGATCTTCCTGCCGCATGCGGAAACGCCGGCGCAGCTCGCACGGCTCGCCGACGCGCTGACGGCGCTCGAAGCGCGGCACGGCATGCCGGACGGCTCGACGGAGATCGTGCCGACGATCGAGTCGGCCCGCGGACTCGTGCACCTGGGCGCGCTGCTCGCGGCAAGCCCGCGCATCCGCCACGCGATGCTGGCGGTCGAAGATCTCGCGGCGAGCCTCGGCGCGCGCCGCACGCGTGACGGGCTGGAGCTGCTGCACGCGCGCAGCCGCTTCCTGATCGAATGCATCGCGGCCGGCTGCCAGCCGATCGACCTGCCCTGCACCTACCTCGCGGCAGACGTCCTCGAGCACGATCTCGACACGTCGACCGGGCTCGGCTTCCGGTCGAAATGCGCGGTGTTCGCCGCACATGTGGACGCGATCAACCAGGCGCTGACGCCGTCCGATGCGGACGCGCACGCGGCACGCGCGCTGCTGGACGCCTATCGCGCGCAATCGGCATCCGGCCACGCCGCCGCCCCCGGGCGCATCGATGCGCCCGACGCGAACAATGCGCGCCGGCTGCTCGAACGGCACGCACAATGCCGGCGCGTAGCCGACGCGCATGCGCAGGCGGCGAGCATAAACGCCGCTAATGCTCGGAATTAAAAAACAGAATTTTACGCACGCATATCGGCGACGGATAAACCGCATTGCGGCACGCCAGGGCCACGCGCGACAGAACATCGCGGCACGGCCGGCGCCCTCATACGAACGACAGGACAGCCCATGTCTCAACCTGCCCCCCACACGCATCAGCCCGTGCGCGCCGCCACCGCGGCGTTCATCGGCACCGCCGTCGAGTTCTACGACTACTACACGTATGCGACCGCCGCCGCGCTGGTGCTCGGCGACGTGTTCTTCCCGAGCGGCAACCACTTCCTGAGCACCATGGCGTCGTTCGGCACCTTTTTCGTCGGCTTCGTCGCGCGGCCGCTGAGCGGCGCCGTGTTCGGCCACCTCGGCGACCGCATCGGCCGCAAGAAAATGCTCGTGCTGACCATGTTCCTGATGGGGATCGCGACGACCGGCATCGGTCTGTTGCCCGGCTACGCGACGATCGGCATCTGGGCGCCGATCCTGCTGGTCCTGCTGCGGATCCTGCAGGGCATCGCGGTTGGCGGCGAATGGGGCGGCGCCGTGCTGATGGCGAGCGAACACGCGCCGGCCGGCCGCAAGACGTTCTTCGCGTCGTTCCCGCAAATGGGCAGCCCCGCCGGGCTGATCCTGTCGCTGCTCGCGTTCCGCTTCGTCACGTCGCTCGACCACGACAGCTTCGTCAGCTGGGGCTGGCGCCTGCCGTTCCTCGCGAGTTTCGTGCTGCTGCTCATCGGGATGGCCATCCGGCTCGGCGTGAAGGAATCGCCCGAATTCGAACGCGTGCGCGATACCAACGCAGTGGCCAAGTACCCCGTCGCCGAAGTGCTGCGCACCGCGTGGGTACCGATCCTGCTGGCCGCCGCGGCAACGACGATCGGCTCGGCCGGATTCTTCTTCACGAACACGTTCATGATTTCGTACGTGACGACCTACCTCGGCATGTCGAAGTCGTTCATTCTCGATTGCCTGTTCGTCGTCACCCTCATCCAGCTGCTGTCGCAACCCGTCTCCGCGCTGCTCGCGCAACGCTTCGGCGAGACGCGCTTCCTCACCTGCGCGGCCGTGCTGTCGATGCTGACACCCTATCCGATGTTCCTGCTCGTTCAGACCCAGAACCCCGTCGCGATCGTTGCCGGTATTTCGTTCTCGGTCGTCACGCTGTCGGCGATCTACGCAGTCATCGCCGGCTTCATGACCCCGGCGTTTCCGACGCGCGTCCGCTATTCCGGCATCTCGATCGCGTACCAGCTGTGCGCGATGGTCGCCGGCGGTACGACGCCGCTGATCGGTACGATGCTCGCACAGCAGTTTCGCGGACAATGGCTGCCGCTCGCGGCGTTCTTCACGCTGCTGTCGTTCGTCTCCCTCGTCGGCATTGTCGGGCTCGGGCGCTACTGTCAGCGTCAGCGCACGACCGTTCGCGGCACGCTGGCGACCAGCCCGTGATACCGGACCGGCAAGCGCGGCGCGCGCGACGCATGCGCCCGCCCGCTCAGCCGCTGCGTGCCTCGAGCCGGTCGACCAGTGCCGTCGCGCACTGCACGGCGAGCGCCGCGCACTGCTCCGCATCCACGACTGCGCCGCTCGCGACGGTGCCCTGCACGATCCGGCCCAGCAAATCCTTCGAGAGATCGGCGATCTCGTAGTCCCGTTCCGTCATGATGTCCCTCCTGCGCGTCGATCGATGGCCTCGACGCGCGCACGTCCCCTGCCCGTTCAACGCCCTTTCGCCCGCACGACGATCTGCGCCTGCGTGTCGCGTTCGATGTGTTCGAGCGACGCCCGCAGCGCCGTGAATTCGTCCGGCGTACACACCTGACGGCCGAAATCCGCGGTCATCCGCCGCGTGACCTGTACGACGCGCGCGGCCGCGTCGAATACGTAATGCGACGTGAAGTCGACGAAGCGGTCGTGCACGACCGTATCGGGCGGCAGGTCGGTCACCGCGACGTCGGCCGGCAGCGCGATCTGGCCGGTTTCGTCGAACGTGCCGCCGATGCAGCCCCACGGTTGCGTGCGCACCGGTTCGGCCAGCCAGCGCTCGACCTGCGTCGCGATGCCGCCCGTCAGGCTCGACAACGCGGGCAACGCGGTCGTGCCGTCGGGCCACACGAAATGATCGAGCGTGCCCGAGATCGTCACGTCGAACGGCCCGTCGGTCACGCGCCGGTCGCTGGTCGACAGTTGTGCGCGGCCGCGCAAGCCGCTTTGCCGCAGGCGGTCGTTCGCGAGCTGCGCGATGAGGTCGGGTGTCGCACGGCGAAACAGGTTGCGTTCGAGTTCGGCCGTCCAGCCGTCGTCCTCGACGTACGCATGAAAACGCGTGGCGCCGGGCCCGGCCGCATCGATCTCGACCCGCGCGATGCGGCCGCGCGGCTGCGTGGCCGGCGTGCGCGACAGCACGCCCGTGTCGACGAGCAGCGCGGGACGATCCATCACGATCGGCGGCAGATAGCCGAACGCGATGCCGGCCGTCGTCGTGTCCGCATACAGTGCGAGATCGGGCAGCCACGTGATCGCGTGGTTGATCGCGCCGCCGCCGTAACCGGGTACCGACGGCAGCGTGTAGACCGACCCGAGATTGAGCAGCACCGGTTCGCTACGGATGCCGACCGCCGCGAGCAGCGCACCGAACAGCGCGACATGGTCCTTGCAGTCGCCGTAGCGGTTGCGCAGGATGTCCGTGACGCGATGCGGCGCGGCGGCCGTTTCGCCGAGAAACAGCCCGACGTAGCGGATGTTCGCCTGCACCCAGTCGTACAGGATGCGCGCCTTGTCGCGCGGATCGGCGGTGCCCGCCGTGAGCGTGCGCGCCAGTTGCGCAACGGCCGGATCGTCCGTGCCCGGATCGACGGCCGCGTTGCGGTAGCGCGCGGCGAACGCCGCATAGTCGGGCAGCGTCGACACGACGAGCCGGTCGCCGTAGGTCGCGTAGCCGACCGCGCCGTTCTCGATGCGGTCGTACGGGCCGTGCCGGTAGTCGAATTCGTAGCGCGTGCGGCCGTTCGCGGTGACCGGCGGCAGCGCGACGTAGCCGCGCGCATCCGCGTACAGCGGCATGTCGGCCGGCACGTCGAAGATCAGCCGCTGGCTGTCGACCGGCTCGCGCGACGGCTCGACGGTGTAGCCGAAGTAGCCGCGGTTGACCGGCTTCGTGCGGGTCTTGCGGAACGCCACGCGCGTGCTGGACCCGGCTTCGACGCCGGGGAACACGACGGTGCGCAACAGCCCGTCCTGGAACGTCGGTGCGCCGGCCGAGCGCGGTTCCTGCACGTCGCGGATGCCGTCCGCGCCGACCGGATGCGCGACACCGTCGCGGTCGATCGTCTCGGCCGCCAGCAGGTCCACCTTCTCGAGATTCTTGTCGAACCACACGTAGCGCTGCGCGACCGCGTCGATGCCGCTCGCGTTGTTCGCGCGCAGCGTCGAGTCGTCGTGCTCGTCGAGCGAACCGTCGTGCTGGATCACGAATTCGTGGACATCGCTGACGATCGTGACGGGCGCGTCGGTGCCCGTATCGAGTGCGTTGCCTGGGTCGCGTACATCGGCCACGGCAGCGCCTGCGCCAGCGCCGAGCGCGATCGCGCACGCAAGCAGGTGGCCAGTCCAGCGGGAAGGAAAAAGCACCACGTCGAAGCTCTCCGCGCGTTCGTTGCCGGGCGCCAGGGCCGCGCACCGGCGCGGACGGTTCGATCCGCATGACGCGCACATGACGGCTCGCGCGCCGCGTGCCCGTCGTGCGAACCAGTGTGGGTGACGTGCCGGCGAGCGTCAAGCCGCGCGGCGGCGAGCCGGCCGCGCGTGCATCACCCGCTTCGCCACGCCGGCATGCCGCCCCCGTGCGCGCTGTCCCGGACGGGAGGGCTTTTTTGTATCACGTTGCGACATATAATTCAGTCAGATCCTCCATGCGTGCGACGTCGACGGAATGACACGCTGCCGGACACGACACGCCGACATGGGGAAGGAGGCATCATGCCAATCATCAATAGCGACTTCGAGATGGGTTATCTCGTGATCGCGTTCACGCTGCTGGGCCTGGTCCTGTTTGGCGCACTGCTGACGGCGCTACATCTACGGTGGCATCCGAGACTGGTCGGTGCCGCGATCGGTGCGTTGCTCGGCATCGCGCTGATCGAAGCGATACCGATGCTGACGTGAATACGGCGCGGCGCCCATTCGTCCGATCACGCACCGCACGGGGTCGGAACGATCTGCGCCTGCCACGGAGGCCGTCATGGCTTCGCCGCTCTGCCTGACCTATCGCCAGTGCGGGATTCGCGCGATCGCGCTCGTCGACCCGGTAGCCGGTGAAGGGCTCGAACTCGGCGCGCTGTACGAGCCGCTCGCCGTCGTGGTCTGGCACGACGCCCGCGGATGCCACGAGGCGCACCTGCTCGACCCGAAGCATCACGTATTCCGCAACGACGCGGATGCGGTCAGGATCTCGATCGCGCTGGCCAAGCGCTTCATCGACACGATGCTCGCCGGCCCGTTCATGCCCGCCGGCTGACGGCCGGTCGCGGCGCCCTTGGTCCCTCGTCATGCTGGAGGCGACATGGAAAACGGTCTCGTCCAGGCGCTCTTGCTGATCGCGCTTCTCGTGTTCGCGGTGCTGTTCTTCACGGCCGGGCGCGGCCGCGACCGCACGCGCGACAGGCTGCTGCACCGGCCCGCGCGACGCTCGTCACGCTCGCATACGCATCATCATCCGTAGTCGCGTTGGCGCGCCGCGCAAAAAAAACGGCCGGCGGCCGCGCATCGAATGACGCGCTTGCCGCCGGCCTTCCAGCGGAGGTCCGGTACCGCGGGCGGCACGCGCGATGCGCGCCTACACGCCCCACATCACGTGCCGGCCCTGTTCGCGGGCCGCACGCATCATGTCCAGCAACGGCCACGCGCGCTGCGCGAGCCCGCCCGCATGCGGCGACACGTCGTCGCGCAGCGCCTGCGTCGAATGCTCGTGGGCGCGCTCGCGCGCCGCATCGTCCCTGATGGCCTGTTCGAGCCGCGCGATCGCACCCGGCAGCTCGTCGGTGGAAATCACGCCGCGGACGTCGAGCCCCTTGCCGACCAGCCCGAGCAGATACTGCGCCAGATCGCGCAACATCACGATGTCGGGTGCGGCGGAGGAGCGAAACGTGATCAGCATCGTCATTTCCCCATGTCGTCGCCGCGAACCGTACGGCGCATCGTGCCGCCGGTCGCGGCGAGGCCCCGTGGCCATCCCGCTGCGCGTGAGCGCCGCCCGTTCTTCTGAACCGGACGTTCGCCCGGCACGATGCGCGCGTCGCGCGGCCGGGTTCGTTGGTGGCGTGGAGGCCGGATGGCACGTAGGCCTGCTTTGATTTTATATCACATTGTGATGTATTCAAGCGTACGGGCCCTGAATCGCACATCATCGTGCGGCGATGCGATGAGCGCGCGCGACGTGCGCCGCTACCCGACGTTCATCGGCAACAACACCATCTGCTTGCCTTCGACATGCAGGCGCGCCTGCAGCTCGACGGGCGTCTGGTTGTGCAGCCAGGCCGTGAGGAAATTCACGCGGCGGAAGATCAGCTTGCTCGCGAAGCACACCGAGTTCGGGTACTCGTCGAGCGTCGACGACGCGAGGTTCATGAATTCGACGACAGGATTCGTGCCGAACGCGATCCGGTAGTCGGCCGCGATGCCGTTGCGGCGGCAGTGCGCGACATAGTAGTCGAGCGATTCGGTGATCGCGTGGCGCAGCCGCTCGAGATGCTCGTGACCGTCGTACGCCTTCGCGTCGACTTCGCCGACCGCGAGGAAGATCACGTTGCGGAAGTGCCCGGGAAACAGCCGGTTGACCCACAGCAGCGCGTGCATGCTCGCGCCGCGATGCTTGCCGACCAGCAGCACGGCGGTCGGTTGCGACGGGTCGGGCTTGCCCGGCGCGGTGGCCTCGTCGATTTCGGGCGCCTTGCCCGAGAACAGTTCGTCCTCCTTGGCGAGCTGCGCGCGCGTGTAGGCGTAGTGGCGGTTGATCATGAAACACAGCGCGATCACCGCGCTCGTCACGAGCACCGTGAGCCAGCCGCCCGCCGTGAACTTCTCGATCAGCGTGATGACGAGCACGGTCGCCGTCACGCTCAGCCCGAGCGCCGACAGGAAGAAATGCTTGAACCAGCCCTGCTGGCTGCGATGATGCCACCAGTAAGTGCACAGCCCGAGCAGCGACATGCTGAACGTGAGGAACACGTTGATGCTGTACAGCACGACGAGCACGTCGACGTTGCCGTGCGTCCACAACAGGATCAGCAGGCTCGACAGCCCGACGACGATGATGCCGTTCTGCCGCACGAGGCGCCCCGACAGGTCGCGGAAATGGCGCGGCACCCACGAATCGGACGCCATGTTCGACAGCACGGCCGGGCCGTCGAGGAAGCCCGTCTGCGCGCCGACCAGCAGCAGCCCGGCCTCGAACGCAAGCACGGCCGCGAGCAACGCGTGGCGCGCGAACGCCGAACCGAGCCCGAGATGGTCGATCACGCTGCCGAACACGACCGCGTTCAGCGTCTCGCCTTCGACGGGCCGCGCATGCCACAGCATGTACAGCAGGATGATGCCGCCGGCCGTGAACGCGAGCGACGTCGACATGTACCACATCGTCACCTTGCCGTTCGGCACGCGCGGATCGGCGAGCATGTTCACGTTGTTCGACACGGCCTCGAGGCCCGTATAGGTACCGCCGCCGAGCGAGAACGCGCGCATCAGCAGCGCGAGCATCACGAATACGCCGAGCGACTGCGACATGCCGTGCGCCTCGTGCACCGCATCGGGCACGATCATCGCGAGGTTGCTGCCGTGCACGGCGACGCCATACACGATCAGCGCGAAGTGCAGGATCACGAAGCCGATGAATATCGGCAGCAGCACCATGATCGATTCGCGCATCCCGCGGAAATTGAGTCCCGTCATCATCAGGATCAGCACGATCTCGGTCGTGAGCTTGAACGCCTGCGCGCTCACCGGCAGCAGGCTGAAGAACGCGTCGACGCCGCTTGCGAGCGAGGTCGCCACGGTCAGCACGTAGTCGACCAGCAGCGCCGCGCCCGACACGAGCCCCGGCTTCGACCCGAGCAGCGACGTCGCGACGCGGTAGCCGCCACCGCCGGTCGGGAACAGCTCGATCACCTGGTTGTAGCCGAGCGCGATGATGAACACGGTCGCCGCCGTCGCGAGCGCGAGGAACAGCGCGAGCGGCGTGTGGTGCGCCAGCGCGAGGAACGCTTCTTCCGGGCCGTAGCACGACGACGACAGGCCGTCGGCGCCGAGCCCGACCCAGGCGAGCAGCGGCGTCACGGCGATCGCATGCCGCGTGCGCGGATCGAGCGGGTCGAGCGGTTTTCCGACGAGCAACTGCCACACTTTCTGGAATGCGGTCACGACTCCTCCGGAACGCCCGACGCATAGGCGACACTGTTCTAAAAGTAAATGAGTTCCGGGACAAGTTCCAGTCGGCGTATTCCATAAGCCGGCGTCGCGCATGGCCGGATTGCTTTCAGCACGCCGACACGTTTCAGACAGTCGAGTGACAGCCACACAGGCCGGACATGACGGTGCGGCCACGGCACGCGCGTGTTGCCCGCGGCGGCGGCACGGTCGGACGTGCAACAGGACGAGCATGCGTGGCAACGCGAGCGTCCATCCGATCGATGGGCGTCGGGAAGGCAACCTTCGTGCAAAGCTCGGCGGCCCGTGCAACGCGTCAGCCGGCCTCGCCCAACGCGCGGGCGAGCAGGCGCGACACGCCGACGAAGGCCGGATGCGGTGCGGTGATCACGAAGGTCGGAATCTTCGCGAGATAACCGGCAAAGCGCCCCTTCGCCTCGAAGCGGTCACGAAACGGCGACGCATCGAACCATGCACCGAGGCGCGGCACGACGCCTCCACCGATATGAATGCCGCCGGTCGCGCCGAGGGTCAGAGCCAGATTGCCCGCGAACGTACCGAGCATGCCGCAGAAGCACTCGAGCGTCGCCACGCTGCGTGCGTCGCCGTCGAGCGCACGATCGATGATGGCGGCCGTATCGGTCGCGTCGGCCCCGGGCACGTCGTAGCCGTCGCGCGCCGCGAGCGCCGCGTGAATCACCGCGATGCCAGGCCCGGCGACCAGCCGCTCGAACGATACGTGCGGCCAGCGCGCCCGCGCGTAGTGCAGCACGTCGGCCTCGCGTGCGTCGGCAGGCGCAAACGACACATGCCCGCCCTCGCCGGACAACGGCACCCATGCGTCGCCCGCGCGCACGAGTGCCGAGACGCCCAGCCCCGTTCCCGCGCCGAGCACGCCGATCGTACCCGCGGGCGCCGCGTGCCCGCCGCCGACCTGCCGCCGTTGTCCCGCGGACAGATGCGGCACGGCCATCGCCAGCGCCGCGAAGTCGTTGAAGACGCGCAGCGTGTCGAATCCGAGCGCGCGGCGCGTCGCGTCGATCGAGAAACGCCAGTCATGATTGGTCATGCTGACCATGTCGCCGTCCACGGGATTGGCGATCGCGATTGCCGCGTCGCGCACCCGCACGCCACCCGCGTCGCGCAGGAACGCGCGCACCGCGTCGTCCACACCGGCATGGGCGCGGCATCGATAGACGCGCACGTCGCCGATCCCGCCGCGCGCGGTCTCCAGCGCGAAGCGCGCGTGCGTGCCGCCGATGTCCGCCAGCAAGCGGGGTTCGTCGGCGCGCACGCCGCCTGGCGCAACCGGAGGGCCATTCATGATCGCTTCGCTCATCGTCTCTCCCGAGTTGTCATCGTGTGTCGATCGCCACGGTCATGGCACCTCCACGCCGCGCGCCGCGCTCAACAGCTCGAACCACTGCTCGCGCCCGAGCGGGATGCGGGTTGCCTCCACCGCTTCGCGCAGCGCCGCGATCCGGCCCGACCCGACGATCGGTAACGGCCGGCATGGCAGCGCGAGCAGCCACGCGAACAGCACCGTCGTCGCGGACACGCCAAGCGCGTCGCCGATCCGCGCCGCGGTCGCGCGCACGCGCGTCGCGACGGGCGATGCATCGGTCAACAGGCGTCCGCCCGCGAGCGGCGACCACAGCATCGGCGGACAACGCCAGCGCTGCGCCTGATCGAACGTGCCGTCGTCGAGCGGCGCGAGATGCAGCAGCGAACATTCGACCTGGTTCGTCGCGAGCGACATCCCGTGCGCCGCCATCCGGTCCTGCAGCAACGCTGCCTGTGCCGCCGTAAAGTTCGATATCCCGAACTCCCTCACCTTTCCGTCACGCCGGAGCGCGGCAAAGGTCGTCGCGACTTCGTCGGCATCCATCAGCGGATCGGGACGATGCAGCAGCAGCAAGTCGAGCCGGTCGATGCGCAGCGCGCGCAGCGACTGCTCGACCGACGCGACGACATGCGCGGCCCGCGTGTCGTAGTGCTTGATCCCGTGCGTGGGCCGGCGCGCGGATACGAGCCGGATCCCGCACTTCGTGATGATCCGCATCCGTTCGCGCAGGTGCGGCGCATCGGCCAGCACGTCGCCGAACAGGCCCTCGGCCGTATAGTCGCCGTAGATGTCCGCATGGTCGAAACTCGTCACGCCGAGTTCCAGCGCTGCCTCGATCAGCGCGCGACGCTCGCGGACCGACAACGCCCAGTCGCCGATCCGCCACATCCCGAACACGATGCGCGAGAACGGCGCGGCATCGGCACCCATCGATATCGTCGTACAACGCTCCGTCATCGCGCTCACCACCACCATTCAACCTGCGCACCGACCGTCGAACCCGTACGCGATGTGCCGAAGATACCCGTCGTCGACAGCGGATCCCCGGGCGCCGCCGCATCCTGCGCGGCCTGGTTCCAGCGCGCATACGTGTAGAACACGCGGAATTCGGGCCGCGACCAGAACGAGCGGTCCATCGCGAGCGTCAGCGCGACGCTCGCCTTCAGCAGCGTGCGCGTCGGGCCGCCGGACGGCGTCACGCGATCGTGCCCGAGGTCGCCCTGCAGCTTGATGTGCTGCGTGAACGCATACACCGGCCGCACGCCCACCGATACCCAGGTCTGCGACCCGCCCGACGGCGCGATGTCGCGCTGGTAGATGCCGACCACCTGTCCGCCGAAGTCTCGCGTCGCCTGCCAGTCGAACGCGTCGAGGACGCGCAGGCTCTTGTAGCGGTTGTCGTTGGTCAGCGTTCCCGTGTAGCCGAGGCCCGTGCCCGGACCGACGCCGTACTGGAACGCGAGCTTGTTCTTGCCGCCGAGCAGGTTGGTCTGCACGTGCTGGATCGTGAACGACCAGCCGCTGTGCGCGTCCTGCAGCATGCCGCCCGCATTCAGCACCGGCGCGCGGGCCGGGATGTAGGACAGCCCGAACTGCAGTTCGCCGCCGGGGTTCGGGTGCACGCCCGACAGTTGCAGGTCGTGGCGCGTCGCGTAGTTGGGCTGATCGATGTAGTCCTCGCGGAACAGCGCGTAGCTGAGCTTCAGGCCGCCGCCGATCGGCACGTTCTCGACGCCCGCGCCGAGGCCGCTCGGGTTCCAGTAGTAGAAGTCGTTCATGTGAACGTCGTTGCGCCGGTAATAGATGCGCCCGAACCAGATGCGCATGTCGTCGAGCCCCGGCAAGTTCGTGAGCTGCACATACGACTGCGGCAGGCGAATCCTTCCGTGATTGCCGTCGAAGGTCGGCGTGCGGTCGAGATCGTTGACGAGGCTCGCCATGCCGACTGCCGACAGCTGCATGCCGTTCGAAAACTTGTACAGCGTCTGGTCGATCTCCAGTTCGCTGTAGATCTGGCATTCGTTGCCGAGCCGGTATTTGCTCGGTGCGCCCGGCAACTGGAAGCAGGCCTGCGAATGGCCGTCGCTCGTGCCGACGCCGGCCCGCAGATAGCCATGGAACTGCGTCCACGGCGTCAGCTGGTTCCAGGCCGACGACGGCGTCGGCGTCGCCACGTTGGCGGCACTCGTGTCGGCCGGCACGACGCCGGTGGCCTGCGAGAGGCCGCCCGGCGCGCTGTCCGCGGCGACCGTCATCGGGTCCGGCGCCGCATGCAGCGCGGCCGACGCGACGGCCAGCGAGAACGCGGCGGCAAACCGCGTGAGCCTGAACGGGGTGCGTGCGGGGCCGCGCACGGCGCAGCCTGCTTCGTCGATCATGAACGTGTCTCCAAACGTTGTCAGTGCGCCGCGTGCGATGCGCGGCGTCATCGAATAGGTGTGTGTGCTGCGTCGTCCGCGATGCTGCCGGCCAGCCGGCGCGCTGGACGATCCGCGCGCCGGCCCCGCACGAACTCAGCCCGCGACTTCAGCCGGCGAGTCGAGATCGAGCACCGGCGGCACGTCGGCGGCCGCCGGTCCCGGTGCGTGAATGCGGATCGGCTCGCCCGCGGCTGCGCTCGCATAGATCGCGTCGAGAATTTCCATCACGATCAGCCCTTCCTCGCCGGGCGCGGGATGCGGAACGTCGCACAGAATCGCTTCCGCGTAGTCGTACATCGCCGAATGCGCGCCTTCCGCGGGCGGATTCAAGCGCATGTCGAATTGCGCGCCGTTCTGCTCGATGAACACGTGCGCATCGAACGTGTAGCCCTCGTTCAGGTTCTTCTGCAGCAACCCGGCACGCGTGCCGAGGAGGCGGGTTTCCATCAACTCCGCTTCCTGGATGTTGGTTGCCCATGACGCCTCGAGCGCGAGCGTCGCGCCGTTGTCGAAACGGATCAGCGCGGCCGCGAGATCCTCGACGTCGAACGTCTTGCCCGCGCGCGCGGCCAGTTCGCGCGCGATCGGATCGTAGGTGCTGCCCATCACCCATACAGGCTTCGGGTAGCCCATCAGCCACAGCGCGAGATCGAGGCGATGCACGCCGAGATCGATCAGCGGCCCGCCGCCCGCCAGCGCCTTCGTGCCGAACCAGCCGCCAAAACCGGGCATCCCCCGCCGGCGATGCCAGACCGTACGTCCGAAATAGAAATCGCCGAACAGGCCGCTTTCGACCTGCGCCTTCAGCGCGCGCGACTGCGCGCTGAAGCGGTACGAGAAATTGATCATCAGCCGCTTGCCGGCACGCTGCGCGGCGATCAGCATCTCGCGCCCCTCGTCCGCGTTCAGCGCCATCGGCTTCTCGCACAGCACGTGACAGCCGGCGTCGAACGCGGCGAGCGTCAGCTCGCGATGGAATTTGTTCGGCGTGCACACGCTGACGATGTCGAGCTTCTCGGCTGCAAGCATCGCGTCGGCCGACGCGTAGCGTGCGTCGATGCCGAACGTGTCGCCGACCTTTGCGAGCCGCTTCTCGTCGGGATCGGCAATCGCGACCACGTCGACATCGGGATGCTCGCGCCAGCCTTCGATATGCTTGCGGCCGATCCCGAGCCCGATCACGCCGACGCGCAGGCGCCGGCCGCGTGCGATCGCCGCCGCTTCCGGCAGCTCAACCTTGTAATCGTCGTTCATGCGAGGTCTCCTGCGCTTTGCTGGATGCCGACGTGCGCAAACTGCTTGCTCTTCTCGCTGAGCGTCTCGAGCGGCGGCGAGTTTGGGCAGCGGTCGGCGAGGGTCACGCGCGGTGCGGCCCACTGCACCGCGTTCGCGATCACGCGCTGCACGTTTCGGTCGTAATAGGTCGGGTAGGCTTCGTGCCCGGGGCGGAAATAGAAGATCCGGCCGTGGCCGCGTTCCCAGCAGCAGCCCGAGCGGAACACTTCGCCGCCCTCGAACCACGAGATGAACACGGTGCTGTCCGGTTGCGGGATGTCGAAGCGCTCGCCGTACATCTCCTCGTGCTGCAGTTCGAAATACTCGCCGAGGCCGGCCGCGATCGGATGCGACGGTTCGACGACCCACAGCCGCTCCTTCTCGGCCGCTTCGCGCCACTTCAGCGAACAGTTCGTGCCGAGCAGGCGGCGGAAGATCTTCGAGAAGTGCCCTGAATGCAGCACGATCAGGCCCATCCCTTCGAGCACGCGTCGCTGCACGCGTTCGACGATCTCGTCGGAGACCTTCGCGTGCGCCTTGTGCCCCCACCAGATCAACACATCGCACGCGGCGAGCCGCGCTTCGCTGAGTCCGTGCTCGGGCTGGTCGAGCGTCGCGGTGCCGATCTCGAGCGGCAACGCGCCGTGTCCGAGCGCCGGCGTCTCGGCGAGAGCCATGGCGATCACCTGGTGCAGGCCATCGGGGTAGATCGCGCGGACGCCCGCGTTTTCCCGTTCGTGCTCGAACTCGTTCCACACGATCACTGAAAGTTTCTTGTTTAGCATGACTATCCTTTATCGATGAGTTGGCGCCAATTCGACAGCGGCCATGCGCCGTGGCCGCCTGAAACCTGTGGCTGGATTCGCCGCGTGCCGCTCAGGCGATCGCGAGCGCCGGCGCGGCAGGCTCGCGCGGCGTCCGTGCCGCCGCGCGTCCGTCCGGATGAAACAGATGCAACGCGCCGGCCGGCAGGTCGACGCGCAGGCGGTCACCGATCCGCGCGCCGCCGGCATCGGTCTTCGCCACGATCGGCTGGCCGCACAGCGGTGTGTCGAGATACAGATAGGTGTGTTCGCCCATCTGCTCGACGTGCGCGACCTGCCCCGTCACCGCACCGGTGCCAACCCGTACGTGCTCGGGGCGGATGCCGAGCGTCACGCCGGTGCCCGCCTCGAGGCTGTCGCCGGACACGCTGGCGTCGAGCGGGTAGTTGCGTGCCAGCGCGCGAACCTCGGTACGGCTTGTCGCCGCAACGCTTGCCGGCAGGAAGTTCATCGCGGGCGAGCCGATGAAGCCGGCGACGAACTGGCTCGCCGGACGGTGATACAGATCGAGCGGCGTGCCGATCTGGGCGATGCTCTGGATCCCGCTGCGTCCTTCGAGCGGCCGCAGCAGCACGATCTTGTCGGCGAGCGTCATCGCCTCGACCTGGTCGTGTGTCACGTAGATCATGCTGGTGCTGTCGAGGCTGCGGTGCAGCTTCGCGATCTCGACGCGCGTCTTCACGCGCAGCGCCGCATCGAGGTTCGACAGCGGTTCGTCGAACAGGAACACTTTCGGCTTTCGGACGATCGCGCGACCGATCGCGACGCGCTGCCGCTGGCCGCCGGACAGTGCGCCGGGTTTGCGTTCGAGCAGCTCGCCGAGGCGCAGCGACTCGGACGCGAGCCGCACCCTCCGGTCGATCTCGTCCTTCGGCAAGCGGAGATGACGTAGCCCGAACGCCATGTTTTCGTAGACGGACATGTGCGGATAGAGCGCATAGCTCTGGAACACCATCGCGATGTCGCGCTGCGCGGGCGCGAACGTGTTGACACATCGGCCATCGATCCACACGTCGCCCGCGCTTTGCTCCTCGAGGCCGGCGACGATCCGCAGCAGTGTCGACTTGCCGCAGCCCGACGGGCCGATGAAGACGCAGAACTCGCCCGGCTCGACCGTGAGATTCACGTCGCTGAGAATGGGGGCCGTGCCGAACTGCTTGTGGAGGCCGTTCAACTTGATCTGACTCATGTTTTCCCTCTTGATCCTGATCGGGTCGAGACGCGTCAACCCTTGACCGCGCCGGCGGTCAGGCCGGAGACGATGTGTCGCTGAAACACCAGCACCAGCAGCACGAGCGGCACCGTGACGATGACCGACGCCGCCATGATGGTTCCCCATGGCAATTCGTAGCTGCTCGCGCCCGAGATCATCGTGATCGCCACGGGTACCGTGCGCTGCTCCGACGAGATCGTGAAGGTCAGCGCGAACAGGAACTCGTTCCATGCCGACACGAACGCGAGCAGCGACGTCGCGGCCAGGGCCGGCCGCAGCAGCGGCAGGAAGATCCGGAAGATCAGCGTGAACACGCCGACGCCGTCGACGAGTGCCGCTTCCTCCAGCTCGCGCGGCAACTCGCGCATGAACGTGACGAGAATCCAGATCGTGAACGGCAGCGTGAAGATCAGATCGGACAGCACCAGTGCGCCGAGGTGGTCGTACAGGCCGAGCGCGCGGACCAGCTCGAACAGGCCCGACAGGATCGCGACCTGCGGAAACATCGACACGCCGAGAATGCACATCATCAGCACCCCGCGCCCGCGGAACGACACGCGGCCGAGCGCATACGCGGCGAGCACCGACACCGCGAGCGACAGCGCGACCGCGCCGCCCGCGACGAGCGCCGAGTTCAGCAGGTACGCGCCGAACGGCTGGTCGCGAAACAGCTGGCGATAGTTGTCGAGAGACGGGCTCGCGGGGAACAGGGATGTATCGAACAACGCGTCACCATGCTTGATCGACGTGCCGATCATGTAGATGAACGGGAACAGCGCGATCACCAGCACGAGTGCCGACAGCAGCCCGTGAATCGCCATGTCGAGCGGATGCTTCTTCATGTCACGCCTCCTGCATCCGGCGGCGGCTGAGCGCCATGTAGCCGATGGTGAACAGCACGATCGTGGCGAACAGCAGCATCGCCGACGCCGACCCGAACCCGACCTGCTGGAAATCGATCAACTGCTCGCGCACATAGACCGACATGCTTTTGGTGACCCGGCTGTTCGACGTCATCACGTAGATCAGGTCGAACACGCGCAGCGCATCGAGCGAGCGGAAGATCATCGCGACCAGCACGCCGGGCAGGATGAGCGGCAGCGTCACCGACCGAAACACGCGCCAGCGCGGCACGCCGTCGACACGCGCGGCCTCGTAGCAATCGCGCGGCACGGTCTGCAGCGCGGCGAGCATCAGCAACGCCATGAACGGCGTGGTCTTCCACACGTCGACGAGCACGATGGTCGGGAAGACGAGCTGCGCATCGGCGGTGAACGCGAGCGGCTCATGGATCGCGCCGATCGACATCAGCATCGCGTTGACGATCCCGAACTGGTCGTTGAGCATCCAGCTCCAGATCTTCGCCGATACGACGGTCGGGATCGCCCACGGCACGAGCACGGCCGCACGCAGCAGCGTACGCAGCCGCGACGGCACGTCGAGCAGCAGCGCGACGCCGAGCCCGGTGCTCGTCTCGAGCACCACCGACACGACGGCGAACAGAACGGTATTGCCGACGGCCTGCCACCAGGCCGGATCGCGCAGCACGCCCGTTGCGCCGAGATAGTTGTCGAGGCCGACGAAATGACGCTGCGACAAGTCGGATAGCTGCGCGTCGGTCAGGCTGAACCACGCGGTGCGCAGCAGCGGCCAGCCGGCGATGGCCGCCAGCGCGAGCAGCGCAGGCGTCACCAGCAGCCACGCCTGGCGTCGGCGCGCGTGAGCGAGCCCGGTCCGCGCCCGGACGGGCACACCAGCAAATGAAGGACTGCTACTGATTTCGATGCTTCCGGTTCTCATTCGATGTCTCCTTTCAGGCCGGCACCCTACAAAGGCCGGCCCGATCGATCAAGCGCGCGCCGCGGCGCTCAGTGCCAGCTGCCGCCCGGCGCGAGCCGTTTAAGAGCGACCGCGAGCCGCGCGAGCGCGCCCGATGCGGTGTCGCTGCCGGCGAGCACGTCGTGCGCGGCGTTCCAGAACTGGTTGCTGACCTGGTTGTACTTCGCGCCCGTCACGGTCGATGGCCGTGCGACCGCCGTGCTGAAGGTCGGCAGCAGGTCGGCCATGAACGGGTTGGCCTGCAGGATGTCCTTGTCGCGATACAGCGCCGGAAGCGTCGGGTTGTACGACCCCTGGATCGCACGCATCTTCTGCACTTCCGCGCTCGACAGGTACATCACGAGATCGGCGGCCAGTTTCGGATTCGGCGAGTAACGCGACACGGCGAGCTGCCATCCGCCCAGCGCGGCGGCCGGGCGGCCGTCGGCGCCGCCCTTCGGCAGCGGCGCAATGCCGACCTTGCCCTTGATCGGGCTGCCCGTGCGATTCGCGATCGCCCACGCGTAGGGCCAATTGCGCATGAAAACGGCATTGCCGGCCTGGAACACGCCGCGGGCCTCCTCTTCGCCGTAGTTCAGCACGGCCTTCGGGCTGATCGTGCCGACCCATTTCGCCGACTGCTCGAGCGCCTTGACCGCGCCCGGGTTGTCGATCGTCACGCGCCCCTTGTCGTCGACCACCGTGCCGCCGTTGTAGCTGCTGATCCATTCGAGCGCATCGCAGGTCAACCCTTCGTACGCGCGCCCCTGCCACACGTAGCCCCAGACCTTTTCGTTGCCTGCGCTGCGCTCGCCCGACTGGATCCTGCGCGCGGTGGCGTCGAGCTCATCCCACGTTGCGGGTACTTTCACGCGATACTTGTCGAGCAGGTCCTTGCGGTAGTAAAGCAACCCCGTATCGATGAACCACGGCATCGCGACCAGCTTTCCGTTCACGGTATCGTTCGCGACGATGCTCGGGAACGACTGGCTTTCGAACCCTTTGCTGTACGGCTTCAGGTCGATCAGGTGGTTCGCGAGGATGCCCGGCCAGACCGTATCGATCTGCATCACGTCGATCTTGTCCGAACCGCTACCGAGCAGTTGCTGATAGAGCGCCAGCGTCTCGCTCGAGTTGTTTGGCATGCTGATGAATTCGACCTCGTTTCCGGTCTTCTCGGCCCAGCGCTTCGCCGAGACCTGGCAAATGTCCTGGTCGACGCCGGCTGCGCCACATGCGATCCGCAGCGTCGTCGCGCCGGCCGTGGCAGCCGTCATCGCGAGCGCCATCGTCAGCAAACCTGCCTTGAGCTTCGTCATTCGGTGTCTCCAGTTTTTTTCGAATCGTTCGAATCGCGCGCCGCGGTGTCGCGAGCGCGTCGCCGGGTGCCGTGGGTCTATGAGACTCCAGTCCGGTTAATCGAAAATTTCGGAAACGCGGCGCGCCATTAACAATCGAAACAATCGCCGTCGCGCGTCAGCCCAGCAGCGCGGCGAGTGCCGCGAGATCGAACGGCTTCGGCACGAACGGCAGGTCTGCGCGCCAGTCGGGATGGGTCTGATGAATCTCGGGCGGCAAGCCCGAGGTCAGCACGACGCGCTGCGCCGGCCAGCGCTCGGCGAGCCGCGCCGCGAACGCGATGCCGCTGCCGCCCGCGCCGAGCGAGATGTCCGACAGCACGAGCGTGACGGGGCCGTGCTCGGCCAGCCAGCGGAATGCCGCGTCGCCGGTCGCCACCGCGTCGGCCCGCGCGCCGAGCGCCGCGAACTGGCTGAGCGCCGTGTCGCGCACCTCGGGATCGTCGTCCACCACGAGCACGCGAGCACCGGCTTGTCCGGCAACGGGCGCGGCCGCAACGACGGCCGGTGCGCCGCGCCGTTCGGGTGCGGCGCACTCGGGCAGCCACAGGTCGACGCGCGTTCCCTGGCCGACCTCGCTGTGAATGCGCAGATCGCCGCCGCTCTGGCGCACGAAGCCGTAGACGCTGCTGAGCCCGAGCCCGCTCCCCTCCCCGGCCGCCTTGGTCGTGAAAAACGGCTCGATCACCTTGTCGAGCAGCACCGGCGCAATTCCGCAGCCCGTGTCGGTGACACTCAGCACGATCGCCGGCGGCGCCGCGGCACCGTCCGCCGCCGGCTCGCGGCGCGCGGCCAGCGCCAGCGTCCCGCCGTCCGGCATCGCGGCTGCGCTGTTGAGCGTCAGGTTGAGGACCGCGTTCTCGAGCTGGCCGCGGTCGACGTTCACCCACATCGCGTCGGCGGCCGGCTCCAGCACGACGGTCACGCGCTGGCCCGCCGAGTATTCGACGAGATCGAGCATCTCCGCGAGCATCGCCCTGACCGACACGCGTTCGGCCTGCAGCGGCTGGCGCCGCGCGAACGCGAGTAACCGCCGCGTGAGCCGCGACGCGCGTTCGGCCGCGCGGCGCGCCCGCTCGGCCATCGTCTGCGCGTCCTGCTGCCCGTCGAGCCGCGGCAGCAGCAGCTCCAGGTTGCCGAGTATCGCGACGAGGAAGTTGTTGAAATCGTGCGCGACGCCGCCCGTCAACTGGCCGAGCACGTCCATCTTCTGTGCCTGGCGCAACTCTGCCTCGACCGCGCGCCGGCTCGTCAGATCGCGGCAGACCGCCACCCATCCGCCGTCCGGAAGCGGCTGGCAGTGGAATTCGAGGGTCCGATGGTCGCGCAGGTGCAGCTCGGCCGAGGCGGCAATGCGCGCGCCGTCCGACGTGCGGGTCGCGGTCTCGCGCGACACCTGGCGCCAGCGCGCGGGCTGATGCATGGCCTGCCGCAGCGTCGCGAGCGACAGGCCCGCATGCAGCGCGCCCGGGTCGATCCCGAGCAGCGTCGCGAAGGTCGGATTCCACGCGATCAAGCTGCCGTGCGTGTCGTGGACGGACACCCCGTCGTTCATCGAGTTGAGCACCGACTCCTGCAGGCGGCGCTGCGACTCGAGCCCCTGGGTCAGTTGCTCTTTCTCGATCAGGTTGGTGCGGAACACCTCGAACGCGCGCGCCAGCTCGCCGATTTCGTCCGGCCGATGCGTCGACGGCATCTGGTCGGACGTGATCCCTTTCGCGAGTCGCGCCATCACGCGCGTCATCGCCTGCAACTTGTGCAGGATGCGGCTCGCATACGCGACGCCGAGCAGCGCCACGGCGACGCCCGCGACGGCCAGCAGCAACAGGCCCGACTGGCTCGACACCGCGACCTTGCGCACCTTGTCGCTGCGTTCGCTGGCGATCTGCCGCAACCGCTCGACGTAGCGCGCCGACTTGCCGCTCAGGTGGTCCGCGTGGCCGCGCAGGAGCGTGACGAGATAGCCCGTCTGCGCTTCGCTCGACAAGAACTCGCGGCGCACCGCGAACGCGTTGCGCGTACCGCCATCGAGGCGCTGCAGCGCGTCGGCAAGCGCCGGCTGGCGACGGTCTTCGCCGCGTTCACGCACGCGCAGCCACAGCGCCTCGTTATCGCTTTCCGCGCTGCCGAGCTCCGCCGCGTTCGCCGCCTGCAGCGCACCGGCCGTGCGTGCCCAGATCTCGAGCAGCGTCGGCGCGCGCTGCGCGATCACGCTCTTGTCGCGCGCGATGCTGTCGCCGATGCGGTCGTTCGCGAGGCGCAGGTCGCTCAACTCCTCCTTGAGCTGCCGCTGCCGGCCTGACACGATCAGCAGCCGGGCGAGATCCTGGTCGATCGCGTCGAGGTCGTCGATCACGGCAAGTTGTTCGCCCGCCTTCGCGGCGGGGCCAGGCTGTTTGCCGAAGCCGGGCGACAACCGCCGGATGTCGCCGAGCAGGCCGCGCAGCAGCTCGGTGTCGTTGTGAAGCAGGTCCGGCGAATCGGTCAGCATCATGCTCGGCGCGACCGCGGCGAGCTGCGCGACCTTGTCCGACAACTCGAGCGCGCGGGCAATCTCCGGCACGACGTTCGCTTCGTATTCGTCGAGCGCGTTCTGGTTCGCGCGCATGCCGAGCACGCCGACCACCACGACCGCGAGCGTGATGCCGAACAGCAGCAGAAACGTCGCGATCAGCTTGGCCCGGACACTCCAGGGCGGCACCAGCCTGAACGTCGTCCGCATCGCGTCACACGCGCACGACGGGTACCGCGAACACATAGCCGATACCACGCTGCGTGCGGATATAGGTCGGCTGCTCGGGGTTCGGCTCGATCTTGCGGCGCAGGCGCAGGATCAGCACGTCGATCGTCCGGTCGTACACGTCGATGCCGAAGCCGCGCGTATGTTCGAGCAACTGGTCGCGGGACCAGACGCGCGACGGCTGCTGCACCATCGCGGCGAGCAGCTCGAATTCGCCCTGCGTCAGCGCGCACGGATTGCCGCCGTGCGTCAGCGTCCGCGCGGCGAAATCGAGCGTCCAGCCGTCGAAGCAGAAGCGCGGGCCGCCGCCGTTCGGTGCGGGACGCGGCATCGACAGCTCGGTCGTGCGGCGCAGCTGCGCGCGCACGCGCGCGATCAGCTCGCGCCCGGACACCGGCTTCGTGATGAAATCGTCCGCTGCGGTTTCGAGGCCGAGCACGCGGTCCGTCTCGTCGCCCAGCCCGCTGATCATGATGATCGAGACGTCGGACCGGCGTCGCAGCTCGCGCGCCACCGTCAGGCCATCCTCGCCGCGCAGCTTCAGGTCGAGGATGACGAGCGCGTGCGGCGCGGCGGCCAGTTGCTGCTGCATCATCGCCGCGCTGTCGGCCGTCGATACGTCGAACCCTGCCTCTTCCAGCACGACCCTCAACCAGGCGCGCACCTCCGGATCGTCGTCCAGTACCAGGACCCGATGTTTCTCTGACATACGTGTTCTCCTCCATGCCGGCCGCGCTCGGAACGCGCGGCCGTGCCGGATGCGAATGTTGGCTGAAGCCGACCGACTCTGGCAAGTTCCGTCGGATGCCGGCCGCGGAGGAGATCTGCGTCCCTGCGTGCGGAACGGGGCGCGCAGATATGAACGGGCGCGCGATTCTAACGCCGCAAAAAATTTGCCGGATCCCCGTCGGCACCCGTGAATACCCTGCACGGCGAGCGGTCGCGACACGCTCCCCGCATTGCCAATGCGCGGTTACGACTGCCTGCGTCGCACGCGGCATTGCCGCGCCGTTCTCAAGTTTGCCGTCATGCGGCCTGCCCGCATTCCGTCGTCACGTCCGGAACGCCGCGATACCGGCCCGGCCGGACGCTCCCCGCTCCTCGACCGTTTGTCCTCGACCGCCGTCCTGCATGGGCCCGCGCGCCTTTCCGGTGACCCATTCCACAGATACGCCGAATGTGCGCGCGCAACAATGGCGATGCCTCGCGCCCGGCACCCGGCGGGAACTCGCCTCCCGCTCGGCACCGGGCGCGATGGTCTTCAAAAACCACATCTCACGAGGACATACCATGCAACTCCAATCCCATCCCGCGTGCCGCCCGTTTTATGAAGCCGGCGAACTCACGCAACTGACTGCCTTTTATGAAGAGGGACGTAATGTCATGTGGATGATGCTGCGATCGGAGCCGCGGCCGTGCTTCAACCAGCAACTCGTTACCGACATCATCCATCTCGCACGCGTCGCACGCGACTCGGGCCTGCCGTTCGACTTCTGGGTGACGGGCTCGCTCGTCCCCGAGCTGTTCAACGTCGGCGGCGACCTGAGCTTCTTCGTCGACGCGATCCGCAGCGGCAAGCGTGACCTGCTGATGGCCTATGCGCGCTCGTGCATCGACGGCGTGTACGAGATCTACACGGGCTTCGGTACCGGCGCCATCTCGATCGCGATGGTCGAGGGTAGCGCGCTCGGCGGTGGCTTCGAGGCCGCGCTCGCGCATCACTACATGCTCGCGCAGAAAGGCGTGAAACTCGGGTTCCCCGAGATCGCGTTCAACCTGTTCCCGGGCATGGGCGGCTATTCGCTCGTCGCGCGCAAGGCCGATCGGGGTCTCGCGGAGCAGTTGATCGCGACCGGTGAAGCGCACGCGGCCGAGTGGTACGAGGATCGCGGCCTGATCGACCAGACGTTCGACGCGGGCGACGCGTATCTCGCGACGCGCACCTTCATCGACGTGACGAAGCCGAAGCTGAACGGCGTGCGCGCGATGCTGCGCGCCCGCGAGCGGGTGTTCCAGCTGACGCGCTCCGAGCTGATGGACATCACGGAAGCGTGGGTGCATGCGGCGTTCACGATCGAGCCGAAGGATCTCGCGTACATGGAACGCCTCGTGATGCTGCAGAACCGGCGCGTGTCGAAGCTGCGCACGGTGTAATGCGACGGGCGCCGCCGCGTGCCGGCGGCGCCCGTTCGTGAACGAAGCTCAGGCGATCAGCCTGAGCTTTCTCGTCTCCGCGAGCCACGCCTCGAACGCCTGCGCCGGCATCGGGCGCGCGTAGTAGTAGCCCTGCGCGTGATCGACGTCGAGTTGCTTGAGGAACTCGGCTTCCGCATGCGTTTCGACGCCTTCGGCAACCACCGCGAAATTCAGCGCCTTCGCGAGCGACACGACCGAGCGCACCAGCGCCTGCGAGCGCGGATTGCGGTCGATGCCCGTGATGAAGCTGCGGTCGAGCTTGATCGCGTCGAGCGGCAGGCGCGACAGCTGCGACAGCGACGAATAGCCGGTGCCGAAATCGTCGAGATGGATCTCCGCGCCGAGCTGGCGGAACTGGCGCATCAGCCCGTTGGCCGCATCCTCGTCCTCGATGAAGCAGCTTTCGGTCAGCTCGATGTCGAGCAGGCCGGGCTTCAGCCCCGCGGCGTCGAGGATCGACGCCAGCTGGTACACGATGTTCATGTCCTGCAACTGCCGCGCGGACACGTTCACCGCGATCCGGATGCCGAGCCCCTTCGCCTTCCAGGCGGCGGCCTGCGCGGCCGCGCTGCGCATCACCCAGCGCCCGAGCGGCGCGATCAGGCCCGACTCCTCCGCGAAGCGGATGAACTCGACCGGCGCGACGAGCCCGCGGTCGGGCGACTGCCAGCGGACCAGCGCCTCGACACCGTGCACGTCGCCGGTCGCGATATCGACGACCGGCTGGTAGTGCAGCACGAACTGCTCCTCCTCGAGCGCCTTGCGCAGGTTCGTGTCGAGCCACATGTACTTCGCGACCTTCTGGTTCATCTCCAGCGAGAACACGCGATACGTGTGCTTGCCCTCTTCCTTCGCGACGTACATCGCGGTATCGGCGCTGCGGATCAGCGTCTCGAGCGAATCGCCGTGCTGCGGATGCATCGCGATGCCGATCGAGCAGCTCGTGTAGACCTCCATCAGCCCGAGATGGATCGGCGTGCGCAGCCGTTCGAGGATGATCTGCGCGGTCGCTTCGAGCAGCGGCCGCGTGCCGTGCTCGAACAGCACGAGGAATTCGTCGCCGCCGAGCCGCGCGAGCGTCGCGCCGGACGGCAGGCAGCCGCTGATGATCGACGACACGTCCTGCAGCAGCCGGTCGCCGGTGATGTGCCCGTAGTGATCGTTGACGCGCTTGAAGTTGTCGAGATCGAGGAACAGGATGCCGACCTGCCCGCGCGACGCGGCGGTCTCCGCGGCGATCGCCGCGTGGATGCGCTCGCTGATCGCATGGCGGTTCGGCAGCCCGGTGAGCACGTCGGTGTTCGCGAGTTCGCTGAGCCGCTGCTGCGCGCTGCGCTCCTCGGTGATGTCGATGCCCGAGCAGATCAGGAACTGCTCGTCGACGCCGCTGCCGCTCTGCACGAACTTGTTGCGGAACTGGAACAGGCGCGGCCCGTTGACCGTGTTGATGTAGCGCTCGACCGCGAACGAGTGGTTGCTCGCGAAAAAGCCCGAGATGTTGCTGCGCGACTGCGCGCCCTGCTCGGGGCTCATGAACAGCTCGAACGCGCTGCGGCCGATCACGTCGACCTCGCGCTTGCCCGTCACTTCCTCGCACAGGCGGTTGAAGCGCTGCACCATCCCGTTGCGGTCGAGAATCACGACGAGCGAATTCACTTCGGACACGACCTGCTCGGCAAACGCGAGCCCGTGCGCGAGATCGCCCGCGACGGATTCGGTATCGGAATACGCGGAGGCCGTGCCGGCCCAGTCGGTCGTGTCGACCTTCCGGCCGACGAGATGGAGGCTGACGGGCTGGCCGAACAGCGCGATGTCGAGCACGAGGTGCGACGTGACGCCGGTCAGCGCGCGGATGCGCGCGGCCTGTTCGACCGTCAGCGCAACCGCGACGTTGGTCAGGCCGCGAACGGCCGCCAGTTCGAGTGCATTGCTGTCGCTGCCGAGACGCCAGCAGGGGCTGCGCGTACCGACATGCGCCTCGAGCACCGCGCTATCGTTTTCGTCATCCATGGAGACGCCCCGATCCAGAAAAAACGCACAGTGTAGACGGAGCGAGCCGGCCGCCCGCCGTTCCGGGCCGCGCGTCGCGCGCACCCGGAACGGCGGCCGTGATTGCCGTGATGATGGGCCTCGTCCCGTACTTGTTTCCAGCTAATGCGACCCGGCGTTCGCGCGTGATGCGCGCAGGTTGTGCCTAACGAATGATGAGAGCCATCTTATCAAATGACGATCATGATGGGCACTCACATTTGGAGCAGAGTGTCAAGGAATCGGGACTCGATTGGCAAGCCGGATTTTTCATGATTGGCAGCCCGCTCAATCGCGGTTGCGGCGGTGCGCAACGGGTTCGGCGAGACGGGCTGAGCGCCCCGCCAGGCAGGCGTTTGCGGCTGATTCCAGCATTCGGTGGCAGCGATGTGACAAGATCGTGGCGACAGGGTCGGATCGCATGCCGGCGACCCGATTTTCCGTCATTTTTGATTCCGTTCGTGCGTTAATGCGCGGCTTTATTCCACAGTCCGTTGCAATGTCGCCTCGCACCCGGCGCGGGGTGCCCGCGCCGGGTGTATGGCTCAGCCCGCCGCGCCGTATCCGCCGCCGCCCGGGGTTTCGACGACGAACACGTCGCCCGGCGCCATCTGCGCGCGGCCGATATGGTCGAGCGCCTCGACCGTGCCGTCCGCACGCTCGATCGTGTTGCGGCCGAGCGCGCCGGCCTCGCCGCCCGCCGCGCCGAACGGCGCGTGGATCCGGTTGTTCGACAGGATCGACGCGGTCATCGGCTCGAGGAAGCGGATCCGCCGCACCGCGCCGTCGCCGCCGCGCCAGCGCCCGCCGCCGCCCGACCCGGCGCGGATCCGGTGCGAGTCGAGCCGCACCGGGTAGCGCCATTCGAGGACCTCCGGATCGGTGAGCCGCGAGTTCGTCATGTGCGTCTGCACCGCGCCGACGCCCGCGAAACCGTCGCCGGCACCGCTGCCGCCCGCAATAGTCTCGTAGTATTGGTAGCGATCATTGCCGAATGTGAAGTTATTCATCGTGCCCTGGCTCGACGCGACGCAACCGAGCGCGCCGTACAGCGCGTTGGTGATCGCCGACGACGTCTCGACGTTGCCCGACACGACCGCCGCCGGATACTCGGGGTTCAGCATCGAGCGCGCGGGCACGATCACCGTGAGCGGCTTCAGGCAGCCGGCGTTCAGCGGGATGTCGTCGCCGACCAGCGTGCGGAACACGTACAGCACGGCGGCCATGCACACGGCCTTCGGCGCGTTGAAGTTGTTGTCGAGCTGCGCGGACGTGCCCGTGAAATCGATTTCCGCGCGCCGCGCCGCCCGGTCGACGCGGATCGCGACGCGAATCTCCGCGCCGTTGTCGAGCGGGTAGCGGTACGCGCCGTCCTGCAGCGCGCCGATCACGCGCCGCACGGCCTCTTCCGCGTTGTCCTGCACGTGCCCCATGAACGCGAGCACGACGTCGCGGCCGAACTGCGCGACCATCCGGCGCAATTCGTCGACGCCCTTCTGGTTCGCGGCGACCTGCGCGCGCAGGTCGGCCATGTTCTGCTCGACGTTGCGCGCCGGGTAGCGGCCCGACGCGAGCAGCGCGCGGGTGTCCGCATCGCGCAGCGTGCCGGCCGACACGAGCTGCCAGTTGTCGATCAGCACGCCCTCTTCGTCGATGTGGGTCGAATCGGGCGGCATCGAGCCCGGCGTCGTGCCGCCGATGTCCGCGTGGTGGCCGCGCGAGCCGACATAGAACAGCGGCGCGTCCGAGCCGTCCGCGAACACCGGCGTGATGACGGTCACGTCCGGCAGGTGCGTGCCGCCGTGATACGGGTCGTTCAGCATGAACACGTCGCCGTCGCGCATGCGGCCGCGATTGCGCTCGATCACCGTGCGGATGCTCTCGCCCATCGAGCCGAGGTGCACGGGCATGTGCGGCGCGTTCGCGATCAGGTTGCCGTCGCCGTCGAAGATCGCGCACGAGAAGTCGAGGCGCTCCTTGATGTTCACCGAGTACGCGGTGTTCTGCAGCCGCAGCCCCATCTGCTCGGCGATCGACATGAACAGGTTGTTGAAGATCTCGAGCCGCACCGGATCGGCGTCGGTGCCGAGCGAGCGGCGTGTCGGCAGCGGCGTGACGCGCGTCAGCACGAGGTTGCCTTGCGCGGTCATCTGCGCGCGCCAGCCGGGCTCGACGACGGTCGTGCCGTTCTTCTCCGCGACGATCGCCGGGCCGTCGATCGCGTCCCCGGCCAGCAGCGTGTCGCGTACGTACAGCGCTGCGTCGTGCCATTGGCCGCCGGAATGGAAGCGCACCGCGGAATGGGCGCGCAGCGCGGCGTTATCGCCGTCGCCGCGCGGTGCGAGCGGCGCGATCTCCACCGGCGCGTCGGAGCGGCCGATCGCCTCGACCGATGCGAGTTCGGCCACGAGCGGCGTACCGGGCATCAGGAACGCGTAACGCTGCCGGTACGCGGCCTCGAACGCCTGCTGCATCGCCGCAACGCTGCCGGCCGGCACGTCGAGCGCCGAGTCGGTGCCCTGGTAGCGCAGGTGTACGCGGCGCTCGGTCGCGATCCGCTCCGGCGGCACACCCTGTTCGAGCAGCGCGCCGACCGCCTCGTCGGCCAGCCGGTCGAGCGCGGCATTCAGCGCCGGCAGCGAATCGTCCGACAACACGGCCTCGACCGCCCGCTCGCGCATCGCGGTCTGGTCGGCGAGGCCCATTCCGTATGCGGACAGCACGCCCGCGAGCGGATGCGCGAACACCTGCGTCATCCCGAGCGCGTCGGCCACGCCGCACGCGTGCTGGCCGCCCGCGCCGCCGAACGTCGTCAGCACGTAGCGCGACACGTCGTGGCCGCGCTGCACGGAGATCTTCTTGATCGCGTTCGCCATGCTGCCGATCGCAATCTCCAGGAAACCTTCGGCGAGCGCCTCGGGCGTCTCGCGCCGCCCCGTCGCCGCGTGGATCTCGTCGGCAAGCGCGGCGAACTTCGCGACCACGCCGTCGTGGTCGAGCGGTTCGTCCGCCTGCGGGCCGAACACGCGCGGGAAATGATCGGGCTGGATCTTGCCGAGCATCACGTTGCAGTCGGTCACCGTCAGCGGGCCGCCGCGCCGGTACGCGGCCGGCCCCGGGTTCGCGCCGGCCGATTCGGGCCCGACGCGCAGCCGCGCGCCGTCGAAGCCGAGCACCGAACCGCCGCCGGCGGCGACCGTGTGGATGCTCATCATCGGCGCGCGCATCCGCACGCCGGCCACCTGCGTCTCGAACACGCGCTCGAACTCGCCGTGGTAGTGCGACACGTCGGTCGACGTACCGCCCATGTCGAAGCCGATCACGCGCTCGAAGCCGGCCGCCTGCGCGGCGCGCACCATCCCGACGATGCCGCCGGCCGGGCCCGACAGGATCGCGTCCTTGCCCTGGAACGCGTCGGCGCGCGTCAGCCCGCCGCTGCTCTGCATGAACTGCAGGTTCACGCCCGGCATCTCGTGCGCGACCTGCTCGACGTAGCGGCGCAGGATCGGCGACAGGTACGCGTCGACCACGGTCGTATCGCCGCGCGACACCATCTTCATCAGCGGCGACACTTCGTGCGACACCGACACCTGCGTGAAGCCGATGCGGCGCGCGAGGTCCGCCAGCGCGCGTTCGTGCGCGGTGTAGCGATAGCCGTGGATCAGCACGATCGCGAGTGCGCGCACGCCCGAGTCGAACACGCGGCGCAGCGACGCTTCGGCACCCTGAACATCGAGCGGCACGACGACGTCGCCGTGCGCGCCGATGCGCTCGTCGATCTCGACGACGGTCTCGTACAGCGCGTCGGGCAGCACGATGTCGAGATCGAACAGACGCGGCCGGTTCTGGTACGCGATGCGCAGCACGTCGCGAAAGCCGCGCGTCGTCGCGAGCGCGGTGCGTTCGCCCTTGCGTTCGAGCAGCGCGTTGGTCGCGACCGTCGTGCCCATCTTCACCATGTCGACGCGCTGGGGCGTGATCGGCTCGCCGGCCGCGAGGCCGAGCAGGTGGCGGATCCCGGCCACGGCCGCGTCGCGGTACTGCTCGGGGTTCTCCGACAGCAGCTTGTGCGTGACGAGCGTGCCGTCGGGCCGGCGCGCGACGATGTCGGTGAACGTGCCGCCGCGGTCGATCCAGAATTGCCAGCGTGCAGCGTCGGACGGAACGGGGGAAAGGTGTCGGTCAGTCATGATGTCGGGTCGATGCGTCGTTGAATCGAAGGACGAGCGCCGCCGCACGGCGCGCGTCGCGCGCCGTGTCACGGAGTCGATGAAAGGGGAAAAAATTGAAGGGCGGAGCGCCCTGCCGCTTACGCGGCGTCGAGTTCGCGGCCGCGTGTCTCGGGCAGCGTCAGCGCGGCGACGATCACCACGCCGTACGCGGCGACCGCGAAGATGCCGATGCTCATGCCGAGCCCGTATTGCTTGGACAGCGCACCGATCAGGAACGGGAACAGCGCACCGATCGCGCGGCCCACGTTGTAGCAGAAGCCCTGGCCGGAGCCGCGCACGCGGGTCGGGAACAGTTCGGTGAGGAACGCGCCCATCCCCGAGAAGATGCCCGATGCGAAGAAGCCGAGCGGGAAGCCGAGCCACAGCATCGACGCGTTGGTCAGGTTCAGCGACGTGTACGCGAACGCGATCACCATCGAGCCGACCGCGAACAGGATGAAGTTCGGCTTGCGGCCGAGGCGGTCGGTCAGGTACGCGCTCGTCAGGTAGCCGACCCACGAGCCGAAGATGATCATCGCGAGATAGCCGCCGGTGCCCATCACGGTGAGGTGACGCTCGGTCTTCAGGAAGGTCGGCAGCCACGTCGTGATCGCGTAGTAGCCGCCCTGCGCACCGGTCGTCAGCAGCGCCGCGCGCAACGTCGTCGTGATCAGCTTCGGCGCGAAGATCTCGGTGAGGCGCGGTGCATCGGCCACCTTCGCCTGCGCGGCCTTCTCCTTCTCGTAGACGTCCGGCTCCTTCACGTAGCGGCGGATCGCGACGACCAGCAGCGCAGGCGCCAGCCCGACGAGGAACAGCGCGCGCCACGCCTGCTCGGCCGGCAGCACCGAGAACAGCAGCGCATACAGCAGCGCGCACAGGCCCCAGCCGATCGCCCAGCCCGACTGCACGAGGCCGACCGCCTTGCCGCGGTCGCGCGCGCGGATCACTTCGCCGATCAGCACCGCGCCGGCCGTCCATTCGCCGCCGAAGCCGAAGCCCATCAGTGCCCGCGCCGCGAGCAACTGGTGGTAGCTCTGCGCGAGCCCGCACAGCGCGGTGAACACCGCGAACCACAGCACGGTGAGCTGCAGCGTGCGCACGCGGCCGATCCGGTCGGACAGGATGCCGGCGATCCAGCCGCCGAGCGCCGACGCAAGCAGCGTGATCGTGCCGATGAAGCCGGCGTCGGCCAGCGAGATGCCCCAGGTCGCGACGAGCGTCGGGATCACGAACGACAGCATCTGCGTGTCCATCCCGTCGAGCATGTAGCCGACCTTGCAGCTCCAGAACGCGCGGCGCTCGCGCGGCTGCGCGTCCCCGTACCACGAGAACAGGCCGTTACGCTCGGGGCTCGCGGGCTCCGCGGTGTTCGCCGCGAGGGTCTTGCTTTCCATGGTGGTGCTCCTGTCGTTATGCGCCGTCGAATGGCGATCGTCCGTGCGGTATGTCGTGCGGGTCGTCGTTGCCCCGGCTCAGAATATGGCCAGCGACGCGTTCGTGATGTCGGTCATCAGCATGTGGCCCGGCGTGTGCGCAATCGCGATCGGCAGCTTCGCGTCCATCAGCGCGGTTTGCGGCGTCACGCCGCACGCCCAGAACACCGGCAGCTCGCCGTCGCGGATCGTTACCGCGTCGCCGAATTCGGGCGCGTTCAGATCGGCAATGCCCAGTTCGCGCGGATCGCCGAGATGGATCGGCGCACCGTGCACGCCGGGGAACCGGCTCGTGATCTGCACCGCGCGGATCGCGTCGGCGCCGCGCATCGGCCGCATCGACACGACGAGCTGGCCGCCGAAGATCCCCGCGCGGCGGTTCGGAATCGACGTGCGGTACATCGGCACGTTGCGGCCCTCCTCGACGTGGCGCAGGCCGATCCCTTCGCGGGCCAGCATGTCTTCGAACGAGAACGAGCAGCCGATCGCGAACACGACGAAATCGTCGCGCCACAGTGCTTCCAGCGATTCGACGCGCTCGGTCAGGCGGCCGTCGCGGTAGACGTTGTAGCTCGGCACGTCGGTGCGGATGTCGAGATCCTCGCCGAGGGCGTCGACCCGGAACGCGCCCGGTTCGCCGACACCCAGCAGCGGGCAGGCTTTCGGGTTCGCCTGGCAGAAGCGCAGGAAATCGTGCGCGACCGCTTCGGGCAGGATCGCGAGGTTCGCTTGCGCGTACGGGCCGCAGTGGCCGGCGGTCGGGCCGCGGAACGCGCCGTGGCGCACGGACTGGCGGAATTCGGAAGGCGTCATGGTGGTCAAGGCTTGTGGCAGATCGGTGTGTCGGCAGGATGACGATGGCGTGTCATCGGATACGGCGAAGAATAGAAAAGAAAAAATTTTGCCGCCAACGAGTTTTTTTGCGCTTGGTGTATAGAATTTCTTAACGGATCTCGGGGTTTTCCCCGGCTACGTTCACTTTTCCTCACCGGCACAGTGCGCCTCCACCGTCCGTCCGACCGCCATGAACACGCGTTTTCTCGAAACCTTCGTCACGCTCGCGAAGCTGCGCAACTTCCGTACGACGGCCGCCGCGCTGCACGCGACGCCGGCCGCGATCTCGCAGCGCCTGAAGGCGCTCGAGGACGAACTGCAGACGGTACTCGTCGACCGCGACAGCCGCGAATTCCGCCTCACGCCGAACGGCGAATACCTGCTCGGCTATGCGAAAGCCGTGGTCGAGGCGACCCAGGAGCTGCAGGCCGCCGCATCCGGCGAGAGTGCGCTGCGCGGCAAGCTGCGGCTCGGCGTGATCGAGACCGTCGTGCACAGCTGGCTGCCGCACTATATGCGGCGGCTCGCGGCCGATTATCCGCAGCTGGAAATCGACCTGACCGTCGACGTCAGCGTGGTGCTGCAGCGCCGGCTGATGGCCGGCGAGCTCGACCTGATCATCCGCGTGGAAGGCAGCGACGAGGCGTCGGTCGTGTGCGATGCGCTCGCGAACTATCCGGTGCGCTGGATCGCGCGTGCCGGGTTGCTGCCGAATGCGCGCACGGGGCTCGCGCGGCAGGTGCTGCGGCAGCCGATTCTCACCTACGGGCGCGGTACGGCGCCGCATCGTGCGCTGGAGGACATCGTGCGTACGCTCGCGCACACGCACGGCGTGCCGCTGTCGGACACGCGCATCACCGGCTCGCCGTCGATCTCGGTGATCGTGCAGCTCGTGCGCGACGGGTTTGGCGTGGCGGCGATTCCGAGTCTGTTCGTCGATGCGCTGATCGAAAGCGGTGAAGTCGTCGAGCTGCCGCTGCAACCGTCACCGCCGTCGATCGTCGTGTCGATGTCGCGGCGGGCGGATGCGCCGCGGTTCGTCCATGGCGCGGCGACTGCGGCGCGGGCGGCGTGTCATGAGTATTGCGAGAAGAGCAAGCGGTTGCTGGTCGAAGCGCTTTGATGCGGTGCCGGCCGGCGGGCGGCAAGGCCGGGTGTCCGGTGCGCATTCGACATCGCCGCGCGAATCGCCCACAATCGCCTGCGACGCGTGCGCGCCACGCGTCGTGAATGCCGGCACGGCCGTCCGGCATCGACCGCGTCGCTCGCCCCTGCACAACAAGAAGGCAACATGCAGACTCGTACCGCTTCCGCTCGCCTGAACCTCGCGCGCGCCGTCCTCGTCGCGCTGTACGTCGTGTCGCTGCTGCTGCCGGTCGCCGCCGAACCGCCGAATGCGATCGGCGCGGTGCACTGGTGGCGCGGTTACATGGTGCTCGTGATCGGCCCGCTCGCGATCCTCG
Organism: Burkholderia sp. Ac-20349; assembly: GCF_017104865.1. Classification (NCBI taxonomy): domain Bacteria; kingdom Pseudomonadati; phylum Pseudomonadota; class Betaproteobacteria; order Burkholderiales; family Burkholderiaceae; genus Burkholderia; species Burkholderia sp. Ac-20349. The sequence goes on along the minus strand of NZ_JAAGPM010000039.1, from coordinate 2,607 downwards.
ACCTGCAATTCGCGTGGCTCGGCAACCCGCTGCTGATCGTGGCGCTGATCAAGCCGAACCGTGTCGTGTCCGCGCTGCTCGCCGTGGTCGTGGCCTTCGCGCTCGGATGGCACACGATTCCGACCGGCCCGGACTTCAAGCCGATCCACGCTTTCGGCATCGGGTACTACCTGTGGCTTGCGGCCATGATTGGCGGCGCCGCGTTGCCGTGGATCGGCGGGCGCGGGAACAAGGACGTCGTCGCGCCTGCAACGGGGATCGTGCCGGATGGCTCGGTCGATCCGATGGATGCGATGGATGCCGCCGCGCCGGCCGGTGCCGGCGACACGGCGCAACCGGGCACCGCACCGTCACCGCCCCTTTCGCCCGTCCCGCCGAGCCGCTGGGTCGTGACTACCACCGGTACACGCATCGAGGCGACCGACCCGAAGGGCACGACGCACGGAATCGCGCTGGCTGACCTCGGCGCGGTCGTGATCGAAACCAACGACCAGGGGCCCTACGAATCGGACGTGTGGTGGATCCTGTTCGATACGAACAAGCAGTTCGCGTGCGGGTTCCCGCAGAACGCCGACGGCGTGAAAGCGGCGGTCGATCGGCTGCTCGACCTGCCAGGCATCGATCACCGCAAGGTCATCGACGCGCAGACGTCGGTCCAGAACGCGATGTTCCCGATCTGGCAGCGCGCGGCGCAAGCGGAGCCGAAAGACGGCGAAGCGCAACGCACCGACTGAACCCGCGCTAAGACACAGTTGAAAGGCCCGGCCGCGGAAACGCGCAGCCGGGCCTCCGTCACCCGGTATCAGCCGGGGCTCGTTCGCCTCAGTGCGACCGCCCCGTATCCGTCCCCGGTGCGAACTCGATACCCCGCAGCACTTCCGCAAACTTCGCAGTCCGCAGCACGGCGAACTGCTCGTGCGCGGCCGTCGTTGCGCTCGTGTAAAAACAAACATCATTTGTTTAACGAAAGTCAAAGTCCGAAAAATCGTATTCATCCCATAGTCGGCGCCGAATTTCCGCGTTATCAATCTCGCTCCACGTGATTTGCGAGAGCGCTGATGAAGAATGCACTAGGCCATGAAATGGTCCGCCTGGGTGACTCAACCGACCACGGCGGCACCGTCATCGAAGCTGCCAGTGACCTGAAGCATCTTGGCATCGGTATCGCGCTTGACGGCCATGGTGTCCGTTGTCCGAAATGCGGCGGCATTTTCCCGTTGCTGGCGAGTGGCCCGCGTACCCATCACGGTCGGCGCGTGGGCTATCACGGCGACAAGAGCGGGTGCGGTGCGACCGTCATTGGTCAGCGAGCGACGGGGGCAGAGTAAATGGGGATTTTTGCTCAGGCTCGCACGCTGTCGATCGCGGGTGCGTCGCTACCGACCTACGGGATGGATGCACTGCCGGTATTCATTCCGGTGCGCCTGCAAGGCACCGAAACCATCGGCCGCCTCGATGAATGCCGCTACCTCGTCGCGCTGCGTACCGACGACGCCTATGCCGTTTCGCCGAGCCGCACGGCGGATCTCGATCTGGACAGGATAGTCGGAACGGAAGTCACCGTATCGATCCAGCTCGAAGGCAGAGGTCGGTTCATTCCGGGGATGGTAGGTGCCGCCGGACTTGGCAACATCGGAGCGGGTACGCGCGAGATCACCGGATTGGTCGAAACGGCACGGCTTGCCGGTCAGGATCGCGATGCGATCCTGTACGAACTGGAACTGCGGCCATGGCTCTATCGCGCGACCCTGACGCAGGATTGCCGCCTGTTTCAGGATATGACCGTCGTCGAAATCACCGATGCGGTGCTCTCGAAATATCCCTATCCCGTCGATAAGCGCCTGGGCGCATTCAGGGGCGTCTATCCGAAACGCGACGTACAGAGACAGGCATTTGAATCGGACTGGGTGTTCCTGCAACGCCTCTGGGAAGAATGGGGCATCTGGTGGTGGTTCGAACATGATGGCGGCCATCACCGTCTGGTCTTGTGCGACCCGATGGGCGGATACCAGCCGCACGGGGAGGCTTACGAGACTTTGCGCTATCTGCCACCCGGCGGTCAGCGCATCGACGAGGAACACATACACACGCTGTCCGTGACCAGTCGATTGACGGCGGGGTCCGTGAGCGTGACGGATTACGACTACACGCGGCCACGCGCGAGGCTGGGCGTTACCGTGGAAGACCCTCGTCCTACGGCCAACTCGAGTGGCGAGATTTATGACTGGGGAGACTACAGTCAGCCGCTCGCCGGCACGCAAGGGCTGACAGGCCAGCCGAACGATACGGAGCGGGAGGCGCGGCACTTCGCGCGTGTGCAGCTTGAGGCGCAGCGCTGCGTGGGGCGGCGTGCACACGGCAAAGGGAATCTGCGCGGCCTCACGGTCGGTCACACCTTCACGCTCATCGGCCATCCGCAGCAGGCGGCGAATCGCGAGTACGTCGTCGTGTCCTGCACGCTCGATATCGAGGAAGTCGGCGGGCGAGCCGGCAGCGCGCAGACCTATCGCGCCGAAGCGCAATTCGAACTGTTGCCGACGAACGAGCCATTTCGACTGGAGCGCAGCGTCCGCAAGCCCATTATGGGCGGACCTGAGAAAGCAATCG
>NZ_JAAGPM010000382.1:0-236 GCF_017104865.1 Burkholderia sp. Ac-20349 | reverse complement strand
CGGAAGCGTCTATGAGATGGACGTGAAAACTATCCGGGTTGTGATTGTATCGATGTATCTCAAGATGATTCGAACTCTATGTTTGACTCAATTGGAATACGGCACAAATGCGAGAACTCAACCTGTAACGAGACAGACTCGTTATAGGGTCAAGCGAACAAGTGCATGTGGTGGATGCCTTGGCGATCACAGGCGATGAAGGACGCGGTAGCCTGCGAAAAGCTACGGGGAGCTGG